>NZ_JBFULU010000010.1:0-210455 GCF_054049735.1 Bradyrhizobium sp. P5_C12 | reverse complement strand
GGGTATGGGTCCCGGCCTTCGCCGGGACGACGCTGGTGGCTAGCACCAGCGTCGGCGGAGAGCTACGGCGCCTCCACCACCGTCGGCACGCCCGGCTCCAGCAACCGCAGCCGCGGCCCGAAACCCAGCACGTCGAAGGTCTTGCGCAAATCCTCGCCGTTCTGGCGGAAATGCGCCCAGCCCTCGGTGTGCAGCGGCACGATCACCGCATCGGGGAAGGCGCGCGCGGTCTCGATGGTATCGTTGGTGTCCATGGTGAGATGGAACGGCCCGCGCGTCTGCGCGGCGCCGGCGAAGGGCAGCACCACGCCGCACTTGAACCGGCGCGCGACTTCGGCGACGCCGTCGAACCAGGTGGTGTCGCCGCTGATATAGACCGAGGTAGTGTCCTTCCGGCTCGACGACACCACGAAGCCGATGACGTCGCCCGACAGCGGCTCGATGCCGGCCGGACCGTGACGCGCGGGCGTCGCGGTGATCGTCAGCGAATTGCCGTCGCGATCCCTCAGATGGGCGGTCGCCCAGGGCGCGAGGCCCTCGACATGGCCGCCGAGGCGCTGCGCGCCGGCCTCGGTCGTCAGCACGCGTTTCACATGTTTGAGAAAGTCGCGGCCGGAATTGTCGAGATTGTCCGAATGCTGGTCGTGGCTGAGCAGGACCGCGTCGACCGGGCCGATCGCATCGGCCTTCATCGCAGGGCCGATGGTCTTCTCCAGCGTCACATGCGGCAGCTGATAGGCGGTGTGCGCGTCGTCGAAGGTCGGATCGGTGAGCAGGCGGAAGCCGTCGATCTCGATCAGCGCGGTCGGGCCGCCGATCAGGGTGATGGAGATGGGCATGAATAACTCCTCCTACGACACAGGCTTCGCGGCGGGCCGCGTCACCAGATAGATGCCGAGCGCGACCGGGATGATCCCGAGCAGGTCGCGGGCCTCGACATGCTCGCCGAGCACGAGATACGCGAACAGCATGCCGAGCGGTGGCATCAGGAAATGGTAGGCGCTGGCGGCGGTGGCGCCACACACTTTCAGGAGATGAAACCAGAGCCAGTAGGCCAGGATCGAGCCGCCGAGCACCAGGAAGGCGAAGGCGCCGATCAGGCTCGCCGTAAAGTCGATCGCATGGACATCGGCGAAGGTGAGCGCGACCGGCGTCAGCACGATGCCGGCGGCGAGATTCTGCACGCCGTTGCCGATCCACAAGGACCCCTTCGGGGCGAGCAGCTTGAACAGGATGGTGCCGGCGACGATGGAGGCGAGCGAGGCCAGCGTGAAGACGATGCCGTGCCATGAATCGGTGCCGACCGACAGCCGATGCCAGACGATCGCGGTGACGCCGATGATACCGAGCAACAGGCCGCCCGCCTTGCGCCAGGTCATGCCTTCGCCGAGCAGGAGCGCTGCGAGCGCCGCCGTGAACACCGGATTGGCCGAGACGATCAGGCCGCCGAGGCCGGCGGAGACCGATTGCAGCCCGGTATAGCCGAGCCCGAGATAGAGCGCGTTGTTGGCAATGCCGAGCACGGCGAAGATCGCGGAATCGCGCCACGACAGCGACCAGTGGTCGCCGCGGATCAGCGTGGCACCGATGATCAGAATGCCGGCGAGCGAGAAGCGCGCGGCGAGCAGGATCAGCGGCGGGCAATGGGTGACGCCGATCTTGCCGGCGACGAAGGCATAGCTCCAGAGCAGGCAGAACAGGCCGATCGCGAGCGGAAGCGTATTGAAGCGGCTGCGGGGAACGGCAATCGAGGGGGCGAGCGACATGTGGGCATTTCTCCTGAGCCCTCGATCTAGAGACCCGGCTTGTCATTTGGAAATTAAATGATTAACTTCTGATCAGTTGATTTTCGAATGGAGGCGCCCATGCTCGATCTCGAGCTTCTGCGCAGCTTCGTCTCGGTGGTCGATGCCGGCGGTTTCACCCGTGCCGGCGAACGCGTCCACCGCACGCAATCGACCGTCAGCCAGCAGATCAAGCGGCTGGAGGAGGACGTCGGTCAGGTGCTGCTGCATCGCGACGGCAAGGACGTGCGCCCGACCGAGGCCGGCGAACGGCTGCTGTCCTACGCACGGCGGCTGCTCTCGCTCGCCGAGGAGGCGCGCGACGTGCTGAGCCAGCCCGACAGCGAGGGCGCGATCCGGCTTGGTATCCCCGAGGATTTTGCGGCGTACCGGCTGGCGAAACTGCTGGGCGCGTTCGCGCGCTCGCATCCGGGGCTGCGGCTCGACGTGCGTGCCGACCAGAGCAAGAATCTCGCTCGCGATCTCGATCGCGGCGAGCTCGACCTTGCGCTTTACAAGCGCGAGGCCGGCGCCAAGGGCGCCATCGCGGTGTGGCCGGAGCAGGTGCACTGGGTCACCAGCAAGAGCCATCCGATCGATGCCGGCGCGCCGTCGGTGCCGCTGATCGGCTTTCCGCTCGGCTGCCTCTACCGCGCCGGCGCCATCCACGCGCTGGAAAGCGCGGGCCGCATCTGGCACATGGCCTATACCTCATCGAGCCTCGCCGGCATCCAGGCCGCCGTCGCCGCCGGCATGGGCCTGAGCATCTTGTCCGAAATGTCGATCCAGCCCGATCACCGCGTGCTGACCGCCAAGGACGGCTTTGCGCCGATCAACCGGACCGAAGTGGCGTTGATGGCCGCGCCGGGCGCCAGCCCCGCGACGCTGCGGCTCGCGGATCGGCTGGCGGAGTTTTGCGACGACGTGCAGGCGAAGGCGGCTTAGCGAGCCGACGGCTAAGGGTTGACCAAAGCTTCTTTGGCCAGCACCCAGCCAGAAAGGCCATACGACGAATTTAGAACGAAGCCCTTAACGCCCTTTGCCGCGAGCGCCTGCGCCGCAGCAGCCAAATCGGCAGCCCATGGCCCCGGGGCACCCGCCATTCGATAAGACTCCGCGATCCTGGAGCCGTAGTCCGCAAACACCTGCTCAATGGAGACAGCCGCCAATGAGGAGATGATGTTTCCGAATGCGTCGTCATCAAATTGATATCCCTCCACACCATTGAAAACGATGGTTCGGGGCGGCTGCTCGCGCTTTGCAACGTCTCTGGGATCGGGCTTTGTGTGAAGCTTGATCTGGCGGGCTTCGCAGTTCACCTCGTAAGCAACGACAAAATCATCATGAAGCGAGGGCAGCATGGTCGCGTCCTCAATAGCACCGCGACGCGGCGATGGCGTGGACACGGCGGTCGCCGAGGAGATGGGCGACAAAACCATTGCTGGCAAAGATCTTTGCGAACGCCGCATCACGGATGCTGAGGCCGCCGGCATAGGCGCCGAAGGCGGGCATCACGGCGCGCATCCCGTCGCTGGCGAAGCAGCGACGCTCCATCGAGCGGCCGCGCGCGGAGACGCGGGCCTTCGGATGCAGATGGCCGGCGATCTCGCCATGCCCGCCGGTCGGCTCGTGGCGGAAGGTGATCGGGCCGATCGCGATTTCGTCGGCGATGGTGCCGCCGAGATCGCGCGGCAGCATCGGATCGTGATTGCCCGAGATCCAGATCCAGTCGCGACCGCTCTGGAGTGCGGCGACGGCGTCGCGATCCTCCGCGGAAAGGCGCTCATGCGCGGTGCGATCGTGAAAACTGTCGCCGAGCGCGATGACTACACGGGGATCATGGCGGGAGATGACAGCAGCGAGGCGGCCGAGCGTTGCGATCGTATCGTAAGGCGGCAGCAGCACGCCGCGCGTGGCGAAGCTCGAGCCCTTTTCCAGATGCAGGTCGGAAACGACGAGCAGGCGCTGCTCTTCCCAGAACAGCGCGCCGGAGAGATCGACGTGAAACGACACGCCGGCGACATCGAGAGCGCGCGTTGAAGTGATCGATAGCGCAACGTTCTCCGTCATGGCCGGGCGTAGCCGTTCGAAGAACGGCGTCGCTTCCGCTCGCCTGTGCCCGGCCATCCACGTGCCACCTTTCTCTCCGTCATTCCGGGGCGCGCGTTAGCGCGAACTATGGTGCGCAATTGCGCACCTGAGAATCTCGAGATCCCGGGTTCGATGCTTCGCATTGCCCCGGGATGACCGTGCCGGCGGAAAGGCGTAGATGCCCGGGTCAAGCCCGGGCAAGACGATGTGGAAGGAGTGGTGCCCCAAAAATTCATTCGCGCGAACAGTCTACGACATCGCCTCTTTGACGAGCTCGTCGGCGGCCTCCGCCAACAGCTCGTCTCCAGCTTCGCCATAAACTGACTCGCGGCCGATTTCCAGCATCACGGGGACGGCGAGCGGGGAGACGTGGTCGAGTTCCCGGTGGGTGATGCGGCCCCGGATGCGGGCGAGCATGCCGCCGAGGCGGCGCAGGTCGAGCAGGCCGGTGGCGGCATCGGCGCGGGCGGCGCGCAGCAGCACGTGATCGGCCTGGTGTTTGCGCAAAACGTCGTAGACCAGATCGGTCGAGAACAGCACCTGGCGGCGGCTCTTGTCCTCGTCGGTGAAGCGGCGCTCGATCAGGCCGGAGATCAGCGCGCAGTTGCGGAAGGTGCGTTTCATCAGCGCGGATTCCGCGAGCCAGGCCTCGAGGTCGTCGCCGAGCATGTCGGGATTAAACAGCGCGTCGAGATCGAGCTGGCCATTGCGGATCATGAAGGAGGCATCGCCGAGCCCCCAGATCGCGACCGCATATTCATTGGCGACGAAACCGAGCGGCCGGGCGCGCATCCGCTCCAGCCGGCGCGTCAAGAGCATGCCGAGCGTCTGATGCGCGAGGCGCCCCTCGAAGGGATAGCAGATGAGATAGTGCTTGCTGCCGCGTGGAAAGGTTTCGACCAGCAATTCGCGCACGCCGGGGACGCGGGAGACATCCTTCTGCAACGACAGCCAGTCGCGCACCTGCTCGGGCAGGCCGCCCCACGCGCGCCTGTCGTCGAGCAGGCGCCGCACGCGCTCCGCAAGATAGGTCGAGAGCGGAAATTTGCCGCCCATATAGGACGGCACTTTCGGGTCCTTGTCAGCGGCGCGGGAGACATAGACCTGGTCTTCGGCGAGCGCCTCGTAGCGCACCACTTCTCCGCCGAACACGAAGGTGTCGCCGGGGGTGAGGCCCTCGATGAAATATTCCTCGATCTCGCCGAGCACACGACCGGTGCGCGCGATCGGGCCGGTCGCGCCGGCACCGGTGGTGCGCGAGCGCACCAGGCGCACCTTCAGCATCGGCTCCTCGACGATGGTGCCGACATTGAGGCGATAGCTCTGCCGCACCTTTGGATTGGCGACGCGCCAGCGGCCCTGCTTGTCCTGCTTGATGCGGGCGAAGCGCTCATAGGTCTTCAGCGCGTAGCCGCCGGTGGCGACGAAATCGACGACGTCGTCGAAATCCCGCCGCGCGAGATCGGCATAGGGTGCGGCGGTGCGCACCTCGTCATAGAGCTCGTCGATGAGAAACGGCTCGCCGCAGGCGCGGCCGAGCACGTGCTGGGCCAGCACGTCGAGCGCGCCGGTACGCAAGGGCGGCGTGTCCTGCGCATTCTCCGCGATGGCGTCGATCGCGACGCGGCACTCCAGCACCTCGAAGCGGTTCGCCGGCACCAGCACGGCGCGCGAGGCCTCGTCGAGGCGGTGGTTGGCGCGGCCGATGCGCTGCATCAGGCGCGAGGAGCCCTTCGGCGCGCCGATATTGACGACGAGATCGACGTCGCCCCAATCGACGCCGAGGTCGAGCGAGGAGGTGCAGACCACGCCGCGCAATTTGCCGGCCGACATCGCGTCCTCGACCTTGCGGCGCTGGGCGACGTCGAGCGAGCCATGATGCAGCGCGATGGCAAGGTTGTCGTCGTTCATGCGCCAGAGATCCTGGAACAGCATCTCGGCCTGGCTGCGGGTGTTGACGAAGACCAGCGTGGTCTTGTTCTGCTTGATCAGGTCATAGACTTCGGCAAGGGCGTGGCGCGCGCTGTGACCGGCCCAGGGCAGGCGCTCGCGCGTATCCAGCATCTCGACCAGCGGCGGCGCCGCGCCGCCGGCGGTGACGATGTCGGCCGACTCGGCCTTGTCCTTCGGTTGCGGCACCAGGAAGCGCGCCAGCGATTCCGGCTCGGCCACCGTCGCCGACAGGCCGATCGCGCGCATCTCGGGCGCCAGCCGCCACAGCCGCGCCAGCCCGAGCGACAACAGGTCACCGCGCTTGGAGGTGACCAGCGCGTGCAGCTCGTCGAGCACGATGCGCTTGAGCGAGGAGAACAGGAACGGCGCGTCGTCGGAGGAGAGCAGCAGCGCGAGCTGCTCCGGCGTCGTCAGCAGGATGTCCGGCGGATAGCGCCGCTGGCGCTGCCGCCGCGACACCGGCGTGTCGCCGGTGCGGGTCTCGATCTTGATCGGCAGCCCCATCTCGGCGACCGGAAGTTCGAGGTTGCGCGCGATGTCGACGGCGAGGGCCTTGAGCGGCGAGATGTAGAGGGTGTGGAGACCGCCGGAGCGCTGCAGGGTGCGGCCGGTGGAGACCACGGCCTTCGCCGGGGCCATTTCCGTCGAAGCCATTTTCGTCGAAGCCTTGGGCGCATCACTCAGCTCCACCAGCGTCGGCAGAAATCCCGCCAGCGTCTTGCCGGCGCCGGTCGGCGCGATCAGCAATGCGCTAGCGTCCTCGCGCGCCTTCGCCAGCAGCGCCAATTGATGCGCGCGCGGCGACCAGCCGCGGCCCGCGAACCACGCCTGGAAGCGGTCGGGCAGCAGCGCAGCCGGCTCGGCCGAGGTTTTGAGGATGCGGGGCGGCACGGCATCACAGGTAAGCCGTGGGGATGGGTTCGTCGAGGGGGTGGGCTTCTTCGCCTCTCCCCGCTTGCGGGGAGAGGCCGGCGCGAAGCGGCGGGTGAGGGGGAGCCTCCGCGAGTCCAACTGCCCCCGTCCGCGCGGAGAGAGCCCCTCACCCCGACCCTCTCCCCGTAAGAACGGGGAGAGGGGAAGAGACAGCGGCGTGCGCGCCCCCTACTCCGACATCGGCTTGTCGGAGATGTCCCAGTCCTTGCCGCTGAAGGTGGAGATGAAGAGCGTCTTCATCGGCGTGTAGTCGTCGGGCGTGTAGCTGTAATTCACGCCGTCGAGGAAATAGGGCGAGTGGAAGCCGTTGAGATTCGACGCCTGCTTCAAGACGTTGGCGCGGGTGAGATCATCGCCGCAGCGGCGCAAAATCTCGCCCATGGTGACGGCCTGGCCGTAACCGGCGAAGGCGATGGTGTTGTCTTGATCGATCGCCGGCGTGTATTTCTTGCGCAACTCCTCGAACGCCATCACGTCCGGGTCCTTCTCCCATTTGGGCAGGCCGACTTCCTTGTTGTAGCGGATGGCGACGATGCCGGCGGCATTCTCGAGGCCCGCGGCGTTTAGGATCGAGCGGCCGGTCGAGCCCGCCGAGAGCAATTGCAGCGGCTTCCAGCCGAGCTCAGCCACTTTCCGGATCGACTGCGACGACGCCTTGCCGGTGGAGATGTTGTAGAACACGTCGGCGCCCGACTTCGAGAGATTGATGAGCTGGGAATCGACGGTCGGCTCGGTCAGATCGTAGGTCTGCTCCATGATCACCTGCGCGGTGCCGCCGGCATCGGCCAGCACCTTCTTGAAGGGACCGAGGAAGTCGCGGCCGAAATCGTCGTTCTGGTAGAGGATGCCGATCTTGGCGTTCGGCTTCACGGCAACGACGTGCCGAGCCAGGATGCGTGCCTCGGTCGGATAGAGCGGCAGGCCCGCCATCGTCCATTTGAACTCTTTCGGGTTGTTCCACTTCGACGCGCCGGTGTTGAGCAGCAGTTGCGGCACGCCCTTCGAGTTCAGGTATTTGTGCACGGCGGTCTGCGGCGCGGTGCCGAGCGAGCCGTAGAGCGCCAGCACTTCCTCCTGCTCGACCAGGCGCCGCGTCGCCTCGACGCATTTCGGCGCGCTGTAGGCGTCGTCCATGGTGAGGAATTTGATCTTGCGCCCGTTGATGCCGCCCTTCTCGTTCAGCATCTGGAAATAGGCCTCGCCGATGCGCCCGAGCACGCCATAGAGCGAGCCGGGGCCGGAATGCGGCACGGTCTGCCCGATCTTGATCTCGGTGTCGCTGGCGCCGGCGTCGTATTTCTTGTCAGCGGCCCAGACGTAAGGCGCAGGCAGCGTCGATGCGGCGATGGTGGCGAGCGCGGCGGCGCTGAAATCGCGCCGCGATGGATTCTTCGTCATTGTTTGTTTCTCCCTGTTGCGCGCATTGTGCTGGCATCGCGGCACGGCTCGCAAGTGGGAAGTCGCAGCTTTGCGACGCAATGACGCTCAAATCGGCGCGTATAGCGCCTAGACTCAAGTTTTCTCGGCGACGACGACGAGGCCGCGCACCGGCTCGTTGTTCTCGTTGCGCGGCGATGCCGGGTCCAATGTCAGGAGCTTGAATCCGGCCTTGGCCATGGCGCCGCGCACATATTCCGCGGAATGGGCATAGCGCAGGCCTTCGCCGAGAACGACGCCGCCAGCGTCATGCGTCTCCAGCGTGAAGGCGAGCACGCCGCCCGATGCAAGCACGCGCACGGCTTCGGTCAGCACCGGCGCGAGATCGGAGAGATAGACGAAGGCGTCCGCCGCCACGACAAGGTTCGCGCTCGCATCAGCCTTGCCGCGCAGGCCCTCGATCATGTCGGCGACTTCGAGCTCGGCGTAGAGCTCCGTCGCGCGTGCCTCCTTGATCATGCCGGGCGACAGATCAATGCCGGTGAAATGATCGACCTGCCTTGCGAAGGCGGCTGCCGCAAGGCCCGTGCCGCAGCCGAGATCGATGGCGCGCTTGAACAAGGCGGGCTTCTTCGCGGCGACCCGCGCGGCCAGCACCGCCTTGAAGATCAGGGACGGCGCGCGATAGCCGAGATCGTTGATCAGCACGTGCTCGAAGCGCGGCGCATATTGATCGAACAGGGCCTGCACATAGGCTTTGGGCATCTCCGTCATCTGCGCATCGCCGAGCCGTATCAGATGCAGGCCGGCGCCATGCTGATCCTCCGGATCGAACTCCCGCGATTTACGCAACGCCGCGATGGCCTTGTCGCGCTCGCCGAGCTGCTGACGGATCTCGCCGAGCGTGAACCAGGCCGAAGCGAAATTTGGGGCGAGCTCGATCGCCTGCTCCAGCAGGTCGGCAGCGGCCGGCAGATCGCCCTTGAGCTGGAGGTCGCGCGCGAACTCGAAGCGGCGGTCGGCCATGAGATCGCCGGAAGAGTGGAAAAGGCGCAGGGGCATCGGACTCGGCTCGTCATTGCCGGGCTTGACCCGGCAATCCATCAAAAAAGGAACTTTTTAAGTGGATGGATGCGCGGGTCAAGCCCGCGCATGACGGGTTAATTTGGGGTGGGCGCTGCCTATATGACGCACATGCGTCCGCAAGACATCCTGCTGCCAACTGCTGACGGCCTGTGCTGCAAGCCCGGCGGCTTCCATATCGATCCTGTGCGCCCGGTCGAGCGGGCGGTGATCACCCACGGCCATTCCGACCACGCCCGTGCCGGCCATGGCGCGGTGCTGGCGACGCAGGAAACGCTGGACATGATGCGGCTGCGCTATGGCGAGGATTTCGCCGGATCGACGCAAGCCATCCGCTATGGCGAGGAGATCCGGCTTGGCGATGTCAGCGTGAAATTCCACCCGGCCGGCCATGTCCTGGGCTCGGCGCAGATCGCGGTGACATGCAAGGACACCTGCATCGTCGCCTCCGGCGACTACAAGGACGCGCGAGATCCGACCTGCACGCCGTTCGAGCTCGTGCCCTGCGACGTCTTCATCACCGAGGCAACGTTCGGCCTGCCGGTATTTCGCCACGGCGATGCGGCCGACGAGGTGAGGAAGCTGCTGGCCTCGGTCGCATTGTTTCCGGAGCGCGCGCATCTCGTCGGCGCCTACTCGCTCGGCAAGGCCCAGCGCGTGATCGCGCTGCTGCGGCAGGCCGGCTATGACGCGCCGATCTATCTGCATGGCGCGATGGAGAAGATCACCGAGTACTATCAAAGCCGCGGCATCGCGCTCGGCGAGCTCAGGCCGGTGATTGGCGTGAAGAAGCCGGGGCTCGCCGGCACCATCACCCTGGCGCCGCCCTCGGCAACGTCCGATCTCTGGACACGCCGTTTTCCCGATCCCGTTACCGCCTTTGCGTCGGGGTGGATGCGCGTGCGCGCCCGCGCGCGGCAGCGCGGCGTCGAATTGCCGCTCGTGATCTCCGATCACGCCGACTGGGACGGCCTCACCGCCACGATCACCGCGACCGGCGCCGGCGAGATCTGGGTCACGCACGGCCAGGAAGACGCGCTGGTGCATTGGTGCAAGTCGCAGGGTTTGCGGGCGCAGCCGCTCGATCTCGTCGGCTATGGCGACGAGGGGGAGAGCGAGTCGCCACTCACTGATGAGGCCGAAGCATGAATCGCTTCGCCGAACTGCTGGACCGCCTCGCCTACGAGCCCGGCCGCAACAACAAGCTGCGGCTGATCACCGGCTACTTTCGCGAGGTCGGCGATCCCGACCGCGGCTATGCGCTGGCCGCGCTGACCGGCGCACTCAGCTTCAAGCACGCCAAGCCGGCACTGATCCGCGATCTGATCGCGGCGCGCACGGATGAGGTGTTGTTCGGGCTGAGTTACGACTACGTCGGCGATCTCTCGGAAACGGTGGCGCTGATGTGGCCGAAGCAGGTGCTCGGTAACGACGAATCTTTTCCGGGCCACCCCTCTCCCCCGCCCTCCCCCACATCCGCCTTCGCTAAAGCTTCGGCGGACAAAAGGGGGGAGGGAATGCAACAGAGTTCGGAGCAGTCGACAAGCAAGACGTCGGCAAACGCGAGCGAACCATTTTTGCATGAGGGACGCACTCCCTCCCCCCTCTTGTCCGCCGTAGCTCGAAGAGCGAAGGCGGATGTGGGGGAGGGTCAGGGAGGGGGGTACTCCGGGCGAGATGTCAGCGATGCACTCCACGCCCGCAACCACAACAACCCGCCTCCCCCAACCCTCACCGAGGTCGTCACCACGCTCCGCACCCTCGGCAAGACCGAGCTGCCGAAGCAGCTCGAACGCTGGCTCGACGAGCTCGACGAGACTGGCCGCTGGGCGCTTCTGAAGCTCGTCACCGGCGCGCTGCGGATCGGCATCTCCGCACGGCTGGCAAAGACCGCCGCGGCGGCGCTCGGCGACAAGGATCCGCACGAGGTCGAGCTGATCTGGCCCGGGCTCGCGCCGCCCTATCTCGACCTGTTCGCCTGGCTGGAGGGCCGCGGCGACAAGCCGGTCAATCGCGACCCCGCGCCGTTCCGCCCCGTGATGCTGGCGCATGCGATCGAGGATACGGATTTCGCCGCGCTCGATCCCGCCGACTACATCGCCGAATGGAAATGGGACGGCATCCGCGTGCAGGCGGTGGCAGGCCGCGACGACCGCGGCCACATCACGGCGCGACTCTATTCGCGCACCGGCGAGGACATCACGGGAAGCTTTCCGGACCTGGTGCCGTCGCTGCGCCTGCCAGGTGCGATCGACGGCGAGCTTCTGATCCTGCGCGAGGGCCGCGTGCAGAGCTTCAACGTCCTTCAGCAGAGGCTCAATCGCAAGGTCGTCTCGCCAAAGCTGATCAAGGAGTTTCCGATTCACCTCCGCGCCTATGACCTGCTCGGCGACGACGAGAACGATCTGCGCGAGCTGCCTTTCGCGGAACGGCGCGGACGGTTGGAAACCTTCATCGGGACGCTCGACGATCCGCGCATCGACCTGTCGCCCACGGTGCCGTTCGCAAGCTGGGAGGCGTTGACCGCCGCGCGCGCCGATCCTGCGAGTGCCGGCGCCGGCGAGGACGCGGACGCCGTCGAGGGCGTGATGCTGAAGCGGCGCGATGCGCCCTATCTGCCGGGACGGCCGAAGGGGCAATGGTGGAAGTGGAAGCGCGATCCCCACATCATCGACGCCGTGCTGATGTATGCGCAGCGCGGTCACGGCAAGCGCTCGTCCTATTATTCCGACTACACGTTCGGCGTCTGGACCGCAGGCGCGGACAGCGACGAGCTGGTGCCGGTCGGAAAGGCCTATTTTGGCTTCACCGACGAGGAGCTGCTCCAGATCGACCGCTTCGTCCGCAACAACACCACGGAGAAATTCGGGCCCGTGCGTCATGTCGTGCACGAGCCCGACAAGGGGCTGGTGCTGGAGGTGGCATTTGAAGGTCTCCAGCGCTCACCACGGCACAAATCCGGCGTCGCCATGCGCTTCCCCCGCATCAGCCGGTTGCGCTGGGACAAGCCGCCGCGGGAGGCCGACCGGCTGGAAACGCTGGAAAAGATGCTGAAGGCGGAGGCGGCGGAGGTTGAGGCTTGAAGTGTGCAGCGATGAGCCCCGACTAACGCCTGGGCGGAGGTGCGCCCCCTCTCCCGCTTGCGGGAGAGGGTTGGGGAGAGGGTGCCTCCACTGTGGGATTCCCCCAGAGGAGAGAGCCCTCACCCGACGCTTCGCGTCGACCTCTCCCGCGAGCGGGAGAGGTTTAGGAGCCCGCGGCGGGCAGCACACCCAAATTATAGCTCTGGCGCTTGTCCGAATTAAAATGCGGTAAGCTGATTGACGCCCCGTTGCGGGTTCCCCATGTGCCTCGCCGTGCCCTATAATGGGGTCGAATCCGCCCAAGGAGTTTCCAGATGGTCCAAGACGTCAGAGATTTGCCGGCCGGCCGCAGTGACGGCCTGAACCGCTTTCTCGGCGGCTCGCCGCTGGCGGTCGCGTTTCGCCTGGTCCTGCTCTCTGTCCTGGTCGGCGTCGTGCTGGCGGCGATCGGCTTCGACCCCTGGAACATCCTCTACAGCATTCGCCTCTTGTTCCAGCGTCTCTGGGATCTCGGCTTCGACACCATCAACTGGCTGTGGCGCTATTTCCTGCTCGGCGCGGTCATCGTGGTCCCGGTCTGGCTGTTGATGCGCGTCTTCGGCGCGCCGCGCCGCTAAGACCCTTACGGAGTCGCAGCCGATGCAATTGCGCTTTGTCGGCTGCGGCGACGCCTTCGGTTCGGGCGGCAGGTTCAACACCTGCTTCCACGTTGCGGGCCGCGAGAGCAACTTCCTGATCGATTGCGGCGCCTCGTCGCTGCCGGCCCTGAAGCGGCTTGAGATCGAGCTCGACGCGATCGACCTGATCCTGATCACGCATTTCCATGGCGAACATTTTGCCGGGCTGCCGTTCTTCCTGATCGAGGCGCAATTTTCGCGGCGAACGCGGCCGCTGACGATCGCCGGCCCACAAGGCATCGAGACACGGCTCGCGCAGGTGATGGAGGCGCTGTTCGAGCACTCCACCAAACGGAAGCGGGGTTTTGATCTCTCCGTCGTCGAACTCGCACCCGGGCAAAGTCAAGACTTCGGCGCGGTGACGGTGACGCCCTATCCGGTCGTGCACGGCGAATCCGGCGGGCCCTTCCTCGCCTACCGCGTCGAGGCCGAAGGCCGCACGCTCGCCTACAGCGCCGATACCGAATGGACGGAGACGCTCATTCCGCTGGCGCATGGCGCGGACCTTTTCATCGCGGAAGCCTATATGTACGAGAAGGTGGTCAAGAACCATCTCAGCCTGAAGACCTTGGAACAGCATCTTCCCGCGATCGGCGCAAAACGCCTCGTCCTCACCCATATGAGCGACGATGTGCTGTCGCGCCTCGACGACATCGCCCATCTCCCCGCCGAAGACGGCATGGTGCTCGTGTTCTGACATGCACGCGCCCGTTCATCCCAAGGTCGGCTCCCGCCAGGTGTTCGCCATCGCGGGTCCGGCGATGGTCGCGAACCTCACCACGCCGCTGATCGGCGTGGTCTCGACCACGGCGATCGGACGACTGGACGATGCCGCGCTGCTCGGCGGCGTCGCGATGGCGTCGGTGATCTTCGACTGCCTGTTCTGGCTGTTCGGCTTCCTGCGCATGAGCACGCTCGCCTTCACCGCGCAGGCGCTCGGCGCGGGCGAGACGCGCGAATTGACTGCGATCCTGGTGCGCGGCTTCATCGTCGCGGGCCTGATCGGGGCCGCGCTGATCGCGCTGCAACTGCCGCTGACCGTGGCGCTATTCGACCTGATGGGCGGCAGCGAGGGCGTAACGCGCGCCGCAAAGACCTATTTCATGATCCGGATCTGGTCGTCGCCGTTCGCCTTCGCCAACTACGTCATCCTCGGCTGGCTGGTGGGACAAGCCCGCGCCAATCCGGCGCTCGCGCTCCAGGTCGTGATCAACCTCATCAACACGGCAGCGACCCTGGTGCTGGTGCTGGTCTACGACACCGGCATCGCGGGCGCGGCGATGGCCGCACTGCTGTCGGAGACGGTCGGTTTCGTGCTCGGCGTGATCGTCTGCCGGCGCCATGCGGATGGCGGCTTTGCCGTTGCCCGCGCGCGCCTGTTCGACCGTGGGAAACTGATGCGCATGCTGGCGGTGAACTCCGACATCATGATCCGCACCGCGGCGCTGATCGCGGTATTCCTGTTCTTCACCGCCAAGGGCGCGCGCGCCGGCGACGTCACGCTGGCCGCGAATTCCGTGCTCAACAATTTCCTGCTGGTCAGCGCCTTCTTCCTCGACGGCCTTGCCAACGCGGCACAGCAGCTCTGCGGCCGCACCTTTGGCGCGCGCGACGCGAAAGGCTTTGCGGATTCGACCCGGCTGGTGCTGCTGTGGGGGCTCGGCTTCGCGCTGGTGGTTGCTGTGCTGTTCGCGCTGTTCGGCCCGAACATCATCAACTTCATGACCGCGAGCGAGGATGTCCGCCGCGCCGCGCGCGAGTTCCTGCCGTTCATCGTGCTCGCGCCGGTGCCGGGCGTGTTCGCCTTCGGCTTCGACGGCATCTATGTCGGCGCCACCTGGGCGCGCGAGATGCGCAATCTGATGCTGGCCTCGCTCGCGATCTTCCTCGCCACCTGGTGGGCGCTGCAATCGTTCGGCAATGCCGGGCTGTGGGTCGCGCTGATCGCGTTCTACGTCGCACGCGGCGGCTTGCAGGGCGCGCGCTATCCGGCGCTGTATGGGGCGACGTTCTCTTCTCCCTCGCCCCGCTTGCGGGGAGAGGGTCGGGGTGAGGGGGAGCCTCCGCAGGGACGGTGAGAGTTGGACTCGCGGAGACTCCCCTCACCCGGAATTTGCTCTCGCAAATTCCGGCCTCTCCCCGCACGCGGGGAGAAGCGAAGGGCAGCGCGGGCTTATAGCCCCGGCCAGTCTTCCGCCGTCAGCGTCGCCGCATCGGCGCCGACGATCTCGGACAGCGAATCCCGCCCCGTCCGCAGCATCGTCGAGGTGAGGTCGCGCTTGATCTCGTCGACGAGACCGAGGCCCTTGTAGACCAGCGACGAATAAAGCTGGATCAGGCTGGCGCCGGCGCGGATTTTCGTCAGCGCGGCGCCGCCGGAATCGACGCCGCCGACGCCGATCAGCGGGAAGGCGCCCTCGACCCGAACATAGGTCTCCGCGACCATGCGCGTCGACAGGCGGAACAGCGGCCGGCCGGACAGGCCGCCCTGCTCCTTCGCGCGCGTCGCCTCGCGCAGCGTGCTCGGCCGCGCGATGGTGGTGTTGGAGACGATCATGCCGTCGACCCGGCGCGAGCGCGCGACCTGCACGATGTCGTCGAGCTGGGCGAGGCTTAAGTCAGGCGCGATCTTCAGCAGCACCGGGGTGTCGCCGGCCTTCTGGCGTACCCGCTCGCGCGCATCGATCACTTTTGCCAGGAGCTCGTCGAGCAGCGCGCCCTCCTGGAGGTTGCGCAGGCCGGGCGTGTTGGGCGAGGAGACGTTGACGGTGAAATAGCTCGCGACCGGCGCGAAGGTCTCGATCAGCTTGACGTAGTCGGCGACGCGGTCGGGCGAATCCTTGTTGGCGCCGACATTGACGCCGACGATGCCGCCGTGCTGCGCGCGCGCGGCGAGCCGCCGAAGGGCTGTCTCCGCGCCGTCATTGTTGAAGCCCATGCGGTTGATGACGGCCTCGTCGCGCTCGAGCCGAAACAGCCGCGGCCGCGGATTGCCGCTCTGCGGCTTCGGCGTCACCGAGCCGATCTCGACGAAGCCGAAGCCGAGCCGCAACAGCGCATCCGGCACCTCCGCGCTCTTGTCGAAGCCCGCCGCCATGCCGATCGGATTGGGAAAGTTGAGCCCGAACGCGCGCACCGCGAGCTTGGGATCGTCGGGCCGCGGCTTACCGGGCGGCAGGAAGCGCAAGCCCTGGATCGCGAGCCGATGCGCGTCCTCCGGGTCGAGCCAGCGCAGCACCGGCAGTGAAAAGGCGTCGAAGGCGCGGATCACGGCAACAGCTCCGGAATGTCGTGGCCGCCGTCGGAGCGCACGTTGAGGTTCGTCACCGAAATCACCGCGCCGAGATCGAGCTCACCGTAGAGATGCGGAAACAGCTCGTCATTGCGCGAGCGCTCCCAGCGCAAGCCGGCTCCGAGCGCCTCATCGTCGACCTCGACCAGGAACAGTGCCCGCTGGCCGAAGAAATGCTTGCGCAAGGTCTCGGGAACCTGGGCAGCGGTCGAGAGATGGATGAAACCGTCGCGCGCGTCGTCCGCGCTGCCCCGGTAGACGCCGTCGCGTTCGGCCTCGCGCCAGGCCGAGGCCGGGCAGATTTTGTAGATCTTGACCACCGCTTGCGGAGCCCTGTTTGCCCGTTGAGACAGCTCGTTGAGTCAGCTCATTGAGTCAGCTCGTTGAGTCTCTTGGGGTTTTTCGTTTCTCACGGGTCTTTAAAGCCCGGGCGCGACCGTAATCGTCGCACCTCGCGAACTCAAGACTTAGCCGCTGCCCCTTGCACGAAAAACGGAAAACCGGTTGATTTGAGGACAGTTTTCCTGAGTTGCGACGGGCTGGACCTCCCATGGTCAGGCAGGCCAAAGCGCAGAGGATGCTAACCCACGATCAGATCTGGGTCGCGCTGGATCGACTGGCGGCGCGCGCCGGCCTGTCGCCGTCCGGGCTTGCCAAGCGCGCCGGGCTCGACCCGACCACCTTCAACAGATCCAAGCGCGTCACCTCCGACGGCCGCGAGCGCTGGCCCTCGACCGAATCGATCGCGAAGGCGCTCGCTGCGGCCGGCTCGTCGATCGACACCTTCGTGAAGCTGATCGACGACGACGCGGGCGACGGCCGATCGGTGCCGCTGCTGAGCTTCGCGCAGGCCGGCGCCAGCGGCTATTTCGACGACCTCGGCTTCCCCTCCGGCAAGGGCTGGGACAAGGTTGCGCCGCCGCTGGCCGGTGACGGTCACATCTTTGCGCTGGAGATTTCCGACGACACCCTGCAACCCGCCTATCGCGACGGCGACATCATCCTGGTCTCGCCGGGCGCGGCGATCCGCAAGGGCGACCGCGTGGTGGTGAAGACCAGAACGGGCGAACTCATGGTGAAGATGCTGAAACGCCGCACGGCGATGGGGCTGGAGTTGCGGTCGCTCGACGCGACGCAGGCCGAGCGCACGATGGCCGTCGGCGAGGTCGCGTGGGTCGCCAGGATCGTGTGGGCGAGCCAGTAGGTTCGGCGCGCGATTGCCGTTGCGACTCACCGCGCCCCTCGCCTAGGTTGCGCGGAATTCGCGCAACCTAATTCATTCCTGGGGGAATATGATGAATCGCCGTCACGCCTTGAAGGCGCTTGCGGGTCTCGCCCTTTGTCCGCTGTGCAAGCCGGCGTTCGCGGCCGAAGGCGCGCATTGGAGCTATGAGGGCGCCGGCGGCCCGGCCAAATGGGGCGACATCGATGCGGCCAACAAGGCCTGCGCGGTCGGCCTGCAACAGTCGCCGATCGACATCGACGGAGCGATCAAGTCGCAATTGCCCTCGCTGAAGCTGAACTGGGCCAGGAGCGCCGACACCATCGTCAATAACGGGCACACGATCCAGCTCAACTTCGCCGAGGGCAGCACGCTGGCGCTCGGCGACGTCAAGTACAAGCTGCTGCAAGTGCACTTCCACCGGCCGAGCGAGCACATGATCGCGGGCAAGAATTTTCCGATGGAGGCGCATTTCGTCCACCGTGCCGACTCCGGCGGGCTCGCCGTGGTCGGCGTGCTGATGGCCGAGGGCAAGCCGAACGCGACTTTCAGCCAGATCATCAAGACCATGCCGGCCACGGAAGGGACCACGGTGAAGGCCGACAGCAACATCCATCCCGGCGCCATGCTGCCGCAGAAGCTCAGCTACTTCCGCTATCCCGGCTCGCTGACCACGCCGCCGTGCTCGGAGGTGGTCGAATGGCTGCTGCTGACCGACCCGATCCAGGTCGCGAGCGCCGATATCGCCGCGTTCGCGAAGCTCTATCCCATGAACGCGCGGCCGGTGCAGAAGGACAACCGCCGTTACGTGCTGCGCTCGACCTGATCGCGGAGCCTTGAGGTTTCAGCGGTCATTCCGGACGTCGACGACGACCTCATAGTTGGCGGCCGTCGTATCGAAGGTCGTCAACATGCTTCGCGCGTCGGGATCGACGATGGCCTTGTCGGGATCGGGCCCCGTGAAGGCGCGGATGCTGTCGAGGCTCTGCCACAGCGTCAGCGCCAGCGCCAGCACTTCGGCGCCCCCCTCCACCTCGCGCCGCAACAGCGAGGCGCCGGAGAAGCCATTGATCGCCTTGAGATGCGGCACGACCATGGCCGCGAAATGATGCTGATAGGTGGCGGCGTTATCGCGCGTCGCCGTCGCACGCCAGATGCGGGCGATCATCTCTACTCTCCGAAGTCTGCAAGATTCTGTTCCGAGGCGTGCGCCGGCATCCTTCGCGGAGTATCGGGGAAGACGATGCAAGCCGTATTGGCCGAAACTGCCGTCGCCCCGCCTCAGGCGGAACGACGACCACGGCTCAGGTCGCGTAATCCGGCTCCTTGCGGTCCAGCATGCGCTTCAGGGCCGCAAAGTGCCGCTGCGCCGGCGTCGGGCCGTTGTAGAGATGATCGTCCATGTAGTCGCGCCGGGTCTTCTCGACCACGGGCGTCGGCAGTTGCTTGAGCGGCTGGCCGGTCCACATCGCGTAGATCTGCACCTGCGCGGCACGCTCGACGTAATAGAGCTTGTCGTAGGCATCCGCGACGCTTGCGCCGACGGTGGAGATGCCGTGATTGGCCATGAACAGCACGGTCTTGTCGCCGATCACCCGTGCCAGTCGTGCGCCTTCGGCCGGATCGAGCGCCGGGCCGGCATATTCGTCGTCATAGGCAATCGCGCCGGAGAGACCGACCTCGGTCTGGCCGATCTCCTTGATGCGCGGATCTTCCAGGCGCGTCAGCGCGCTGGCATAGGGCATGTGGGTGTGGAACACCGCCTTGGCCTGCGGCAGCGCCTTGTGGATCGGCGCGTGGATGCAATAGCAGGAGCGCTCGACCTCGCCCTCGCCGCGCTTGACCTCGGCATCGTCGATCCCGACTTCCATGAAGCAGGAGGCGGTGACCTCCGACCAATGGGTGCCGAACGGGATCTGGTAATAGCGATCGCTGCGTCCGGGCACCACGAAGGTCAGATGATTGAAGATGCCCTCGCTGAAACCTTGCATGAAGGCCAGCCGGTGCGCGGCGGCGAGATCGACCCGCGCCTGCCACTCCTCGGCACCATAGTCTGCAAGCGCTTTGGGCTCGACCCTGAACTGCATGGTATCCTCCCCTGTGATGTGCGCAGCGTTCCGGTTGCGCGTTGCAACCGGCTGCCTTGCTTGTCTTCCAACCCCCATGCTAGCGCAATCTGCAGTCGTATTGGCCGTAATTGCCGCAACGCTCCCATCCGGTTTTTGCGCTTCGCGCAGGGACGGCCATGGCGTCAGGATGAGCGAAAGACACGGGACGCGAGCTTGCGATGGCGCGACGGGACACCGGGAACCACACGAGCTACTGGCAAAGCCGGCGGATCGCCGGCATGAGCCTGCTGCGCGCCGATTTCCGCCGCCACGACTACGGCACTCACAGCCATGATGCGTTCGTGATCGCGGTGACCGAGGCCGGCGGCGCCGAAATCCGCAACCGGAACATGGCGCAGAAGGTCGGCCCGGCCACGCTGTTCATTTCCAATCCGGAGGATCGGCAGTCGGCGCGCATGGGCGACAGCGACCACTGGCGCTATCGCGCCTTCTATCTGGCGCGGCCGGCGATCGACGGTCTCGCCCGGCGCTTCGGCGTCGACACCATGCCTCATTTCCTGGAGAGCATGCTCGACGATGGCGACCTGATCGAGCGGTTCGGCCGCCTGCACCGGGTGCTCGAAACCGAGCAGGACGGCCTCCTCGCCGACGAGCTCGTCATCGATGCCTTCGCCCGGCTGTTCGAGCGCCATGGCAGCGGCAGCCACCGCCGCAATGTCCCCGCGGGACGGGACGCCGTCGCGATGCGGCTGATCGAGCTGATGCGGGAGCGCCACGCCGAAAACCTGAGCCTGGACGACCTCGCCCGCTTTGCCGGCCTTACCAGCTTCCAGTTGATCGGCCTGTTCAAGCGCGCGGTCGGGCTGACGCCGCACGCCTATCTCGTTCACATCAGGCTCAACGCCGCCTGCCGCCTTCTCAGGCGAGGCCATTCGCTGGCGGACAGCGCGCTGGCGGCGGGCTTCTGCGACCAGGCGGCGCTCAACAAGCATTTCAGGCGCTGCTACGGCATCACTCCATTGCAATATGCGCAGGCCACGCGGGCCGGCTGAACCGCGGCGCGCCGCAATTTCAGCCAATACTGACGCCGAATACGGACCCTACAGCGATCCCCGGAGGTTTTGTCGATGTCCCTGAGCGATCACGCCGCCACGTCCGCACGCCGCCGCATTGCCGTGGTCGGCCTCGGCAGCATCGGCGGCGTCATTGCCGGCTCACTCGATGCGGCGGGCCGGCACCACGTCACCGCCTGCGTGAGACGCCGGATCGAGCGGCTGGTCGTCGACCGGCCCGACCGCACCATCGAGGCGCGGCCTCATGTCCTGACCGATCCGTCGCAGGCCGAGATCCATGACTGGGTGCTGTTGTGCACCAAGGCGCAGGACACCGCGGCGAGCGCGCCCTGGCTGCAACGGCTTTGCGGTCCCGCCACCCGCGTCGCGGTCTTGCAGAACGGCATCGGACATGCGGAACGGCTGGCGCCGTTTGTCGGGCCCGCCACCGTGGTGCCGACCATCGTCTATTACAATGGCGAGCGGCTGGCGCCCGACCGCGTCCGCTACCGCCGCGCCAGCGACTACGATTTTGCGGTCGGCGACGATTCCGGCGGACGCGCCTTCGTGGACCTGCTCGAAGGCACGGCGATGCAGATCCTGGTCAGCCCCGACTTCAAGACCATCGCCTGGCGCAAGCTGATGCTCAACGCCGTGGCCAATCCGATCACCGCGCTCACCCTCCAGCGCCAGGGCGTGTTCCGGCGCGAGGACATGGGCCTGCTGGTGCTCTCCGCCCTCGAAGAGGCCGCTGCGGTCGCACGTGCCGACGGCGCGCGCCTCGCGGACGACGAGGCGACAAAACTGCAGTCGATGCTGCTGACCTTCCCCGCCGACGCCGGCACCTCGATGTATTTCGACCGGCTGGCGGGACGCGCCCCCGAGGTCGACGCTCTGACCGGCGCCGTGGTCGCGGCCGGCGAGCGCCATCAGATCGCAACGCCGATCTGCCGCATGCTGCTGACCCTGATGCGCGCCGCCGACGCCGTGCCGATCACCGACCTGACCGGGACAGCGCAATGACCCCACCGTCCAGACTGACGCTCCCGGCATTCGATCCGGACGACGTGAGCGAGAGCAATTTTACCAGCTATCCGGCTGTGCACCGCGCCGCCAACCAGATGCGCTACAATCGCCGGCTCGGCGATCACGCCGGCCTGACGAATTTCGGCGTCAACCTGACCCGGATCATTCCAGGCGGCCAATCCTCGTTCCGCCATGCGCATTCGCGTCAGGACGAATTCGTCTTCGTGCTCGAAGGTGAGGTGGTGCTCGAGACCAATGGCGGCGCGCAGGTATTGACGGCAGGAATGTGCGCCGGCTTTCCCGCCGGCAGCGGCGACGCACACCGCTTCGTCAACCGAACGGCGCGGGACGCAAGGCTGCTCGTGATCGGCGACCGCACACCGGACGACGCGATCAGCTATCCCGACGTCGATATGCACGCCGTGCTCGGGCCGGATGGCGTCTACAAATTCACGACCAAGGCGGGCGAGCCACTGTAGCCTCGCTCGCCCATCCCGGGATCACGCACTCCGCGCCAGCGCACCGTCGATCATGTTGATCGCGTTCTGGACGCCGTAGACGGCGACAAAGGAGCCGAAGCGCGGGCCCTTCTCCTGGCCGAGCAGGACCTGGTAGAGCATGTTGAACCAATCGAGCGTGACGCCGGGGCGGCCGTCCTTGCCCTTCTTGACCTGGTCGAGAAACGGCTCGCGGCGGCCGATCTCGTAGACGACGTTCTGGATGTCCTCTGGCGTTGCCTCCTGCGGCAGCTGCGACAGCGCATCGCGCAGATCCTGCAACGCGGCGCGCTCGATCTCGGTCGGCTCGCGGAACTGCTTCGTCGGCGCCACGAAGTCGCGATAATAATTGATGGCGTAGCCGACCATCGCATCTAACTTCGGATGCGTCTGCGGCGACACGCCGGGGCGGTAGCGGCCAATGAAGCCCCACAACGTTTCGGCATTTTCCGCATTCGACGACGACACCAGCGTCAGCAGCAGCTGGAACGTGACGGGCATGTCGCCCTTCGGCGGATGGCCGCTGTGGATGTGCCAGACCGGATTGCCGAGCTGCTGCTTGCCATCCTGCTTGGCAAACCCGTCGATGAACTGCTGATAGTCGTCGACATTGCGCGGGATAACGTCGAAATACAGCCGCTTCGCCGCCTTCGGCTCGCGGTACATGAACAGCGACAGCGATTCCGGCGAGGCGTAGCGCAGCCATTCGTCGATGGTGAGGCCGTTGCCCTTCGACTTCGAGATCTTCTGGCCCTTCTCGTCGAGGAAGAGCTCGTAGTTGAAGCCTTCGGGCGGCGTGGCACCGAGCGCCTTGGCAATCGCGCCTGACAGCTTCACCGAATCGATCAGGTCCTTGCCGGCCATTTCATAGTCGACGCCGAGTGCGACCCAGCGCATCGCCCAGTCGGCCTTCCACTGGCACTTGACGTTGCCGCCGGTGACGGGCGTCTCGACCTCTTCGCCGCTGTCGGGATCGACATAGGTTATCGTGCCGGCGGCGACGTCGCGGCGGATCATCGGCACCTGGAGCACGACACCGGTGGTCTTGCTGATGGGGAGGAACGGCGAATAGGTGGCGCGGCGATCGGGCCCGAGCGTCGGCAGGATGATCGCCATGACCTGGTCATAGGCGGCGAGCATCTTCAGCAGCGTCGCGTCGAAGCGGCCTGACTTGTAATAGTCGGTCGAGCTCGCGAACTCGTAGTCGAAGCCGAAATGATCGAGGAAGGCGCGCAGGCGCGCGTTGTTGGCGGCGCCGAACGAGGGATATTCGTTCGAGAACGGATCCGGCACGGCGGTGAGCGGCCGCCCCAGATATTGCGCCAGCAGATCCTTGTTCGGCACGTTGTCCGGCACCTTGCGGAAGCCGTCCATGTCGTCGGAGAAGGCAAGCAGGCGCGTCCTGATCTTGTCCTCGGTCAGCACGCGGAAGGCATGGCGCACCATCGAGGTGCGCGCGACCTCGCCGAACGTGCCGATATGCGGCAGGCCGGACGGGCCGTAGCCGGTCTCGAACAGCACCTCGTCCTTGGGCGCTTTCTTCAGCCGCGCGACAATCGCCTTCGCCTGCTCGAACGGCCAGGCGCTGGATTGTTCGGCGAGCGCACGCAGGTCGCTCGGGTTCGCGGCAAGATCGATAACGGACATTGAGGAGCCTCCGGGCCGCGGAAAATAGCGATTTCCCGGCAGAATGCAAAAATGGTCTTGATCGTCATTCCGGGGCACGCGCGTCAGCGTGTGAACCCGGAATCTCGCGCCACAATCTCGAGATTCCGGGTTCGCGCTTCGCGCGCCCCGGAATGACGGGGTTGGATGACTAAAACGGGCTCACCGAAAAATACCGCAGCCACAGGTCGGTGTAGCGGCCTTTTTCCCAGACGCGGAACATCGCCCAGTTCAGGGCCTGGCGCAGCACGTCGTTGCCCTTGCGGACGGCAATGCCGATGCCCTCGCCGAAGAAGCGGCTTTCGACGAAGGGACCGCCGGAGAAGGCGCAGCAGTCGCCCGAATCGGTGCCGTTGATCCAGAACGCCAGCGAGATGGCGTCGCCGAAGATGAAATCGACCTCGCCCTTGCGCAAGGCGGCGCGCATGGCGTCGTCATTGGGATAGGCGTGCAGCTCGGCATCGGTGAACATCGCCTTCAGATAGGCTTCATGCGCCGAGCCCGCGATGACGCCGACCTTCTTGCCCTCGAGATATTCCGGGCGGATCTCCGGCATCACCGCGTCCTTGCGCGAGGCGAAGCGCGCGGGCACGCGGTAATAGGGATCGGTGAAATCGACACGGGCGCGGAGCTGCGGGCTCACCGCCATCGAGGCGATGATGGCGTCGCCCCGGTTGGAGGCGAGCGCATCGACCAGCGTCTCGAAGCGGCGCATCTGCACCGTGCAGGTCACCTTGATCTCCTCGCACAGCGCGCGGGCGAGATCGACGTTGAAGCCGGCCGGATTGCCGTCGGCGCCGGTGTAGTTGAACGGCGGATAGTCGGTCTCGGTCAGGAAACGGATCACGGTCAGGCGCGACAGGTCCGGCCGCTCGGGCCGCCGCCGCGGGTCCCAGAAGCTGGGCACGGCCTGGGGGGCCGCCTGGGGCGCAACCCGCGGGGTGGCCTGGGGCGTCCCTTGAGGCGTCCCTTGAGGAGTTCCTTGGGGCGCCACGGAAGGCTGCTTGGCCGGGGTCTGGGCCTTCGCGCCGGGCAGACCCGGGAACAGGCAAGCGCCGACGGCCAGCCCAAGCAGGACACGGCGCAAGATCTGGAGCGATTTTACCTGTCGCGATGCGGCCATCGGCGGGAAATGAACGAATTTCATTGGGATCGGAGGGCCTTATAGACCATCCGGCCGGGAACGCGAGCGGGGATTGTGGCCTGGGCAGAGGTGCGCCCCCTCTCCCGCTTGCGGGAGAGGCTCGGGGAGAGGGGTGTCTCCACGTCGGGACAATCCCCAAGAGGAGAGAGCCCTCACCCGGCGCTTTGCCATAGCCGAGGCTTTGCCTCGGCGTCTTAGAGGACGGCCGCCAAAGGCGGCCTATGCCTCTCCCGCAGGCGGGTGAGGTGCAGGGGAGCTCGTGGCTCGACCGAGTTCTTCTCAGAGATACCGCTTCAGCTCGGTCGCGGCCTCTTCAGGCGTGCGCTTCAGGTTGAACGGCGAGACGAACCTGCCGTCGCGGTCCATCAGGTAGATCAGCGCGGTGTGGTCCATGGTGTAGTCGCCGTCCTTGGTCGGGACCTTCTTGGCGTAGACCCGGTAGGACGTGATGACCTTGGCAATGTCGGCGGGATCGCCGCCGAGGCCCTCGAGATGCGGATCGAAGCTCGAGAGATAATCCTTCATCGCCGCCTGGGTGTCCCGCTCGGGATCGACCGAGATGAAGATGGCGTTGACCTTGTCGGCGTCCTTGCCCATCACGCGCAGCACTTCCGAGATCTCGAACAGCGAGGTCGGACAGACGTCGGGGCAATGGGTGTAGCCGAAGAAGATCAGGGTCGGCTTGCCCTTGAGGCTCTTGTCGGTGACGGTCTTGCCGTTCTGGTCGGTGAGCTGGAACGGGCCCCCGATCGCGGCCGGCTGCGCCACCTTGCTCACCCCGCCCATGGCCCAGAACATGACCAGGAGCCCGACGACGAGGCTTGCGGCGAAGGCGGTTGCAATCACCAGCGGGCGGGTGGCGGAGCTCATGGGCGGACGACTTCCTGTCGCGGATCAGAAACAGGCGGCAAAGCCGGTCCTGATCATTTCGAAGAACACTTGGGTGCCGTAGTGGAACCACAGCGCGAGTGCGCCGATCACGACGAGCCCGCCGATCCCTGCACCCGCGAACAGCAGCACGGCCGGCGTCCGGCCGGCAGTGGGCGAATTGTCCGATACCGGATGAGCGGAGTGCAGTGGTTGAGCCATGACACCGATCGGGGCGAAGGCCCCGGTTCCCGGGTTCTCAGATAAGCTTTAGCCCGCCTGCGGGCAAGGCGCCGCTGGCGGGCTAAAACGATCCGGTCATGCTGAGGATGTCAGTGCAGAAGCTGGCCCCGGGCGGATTCGAGCTGTTCCACTTGCGGGAGAGACCGGCGCTGCGGCTTGATCGTCGAGGCCTGCGCGTCGAGGTAGCAGGGCTTGTACATGGCCTGGAGCTGCTTGCCCCTGAGGAAGAGCATGTGCGGGGTGAGGCCGCCGCGCTGCATGATCCAGCGTTTCACCTGCGACGGGTACATCGCGTAGAGCATCTGGGTCGCCTCGGAATTGGTGACGGCACGGCCGTTGCTGCCGAAATCCCAGGCGGCGTGGAAGCCGAGCGTGGCATGCGAGGTCACGCAGATGCGGTCGCGCGGGATGGCGCCGAGGACGATGGTGCAGGCGGAGGCGCAGAGGCCGTCGATGATGACGGTGTCGCCGGATTGGCGCAAATCCTGGTACCTGTCGACGTAGGTTCCGATCCGGCCGCCGCGATCATCCGCGATCCGAACCACCGCCTGAGAAGCCCCCATGCCCGCGATCAGGAGAACCGCCGCAAGCAACCCCGTCAGAAACTTCATTGTCCCCCGCCCCAGTCGAATTCGAATCTGCGTGTCAGGTGGTGATGCTCAGCTAGCGTCTGTCGTAACCGTGGTTTTGTCTAGGCACGCCGGCCCGCTCAAAACAAATTCAAATCCAGTGTTGCGTCCGCGCTGCACTCGGGCCGGCTCGGTCCCAATGTGGAACAAGTTAACGATGTCTTATCCGCCACACCCTTGATCTCAGCTCCAACCGCTGGCTTCAATCCGGGCAACTACAGGGGGGAACTCATGACTGAGCAGGCGGACGTCATCGTTGTCGGCGCGGGACTGTCGGGACTGGTGGCTGCCACCGAGATCGCCGATGCGGGCAAGCGCGTGATCGTCGTCGACCAGGAAGGCGAGCAGTCGCTCGGCGGCCAGGCGTTCTGGTCGTTCGGCGGATTGTTCCTGGTCGATTCGCCGGAGCAGCGCCGGCTCGGCATCAAGGATTCCTTCGAGCTCGCGATGCAGGACTGGCTCGGCACCGCCGGCTTCGACCGCGACGAGGATTTTTGGCCGCGCCAATGGGCCGAGGCCTATGTGGCGTTCGCCGCAGGCGAGAAGCGCGACTGGCTGCGCGCCATGGGCCATCGCATCTTCCCCGTGGTCGGCTGGGCCGAGCGCGGCGGCTATGACGCGATGGGCCACGGCAATTCGGTGCCGCGCTTTCACGTCACCTGGGGCACCGGGCCCGGCATCGTCGAGCCGTTCGAGCGCCGCGCGCGCGAGGCGGCGAACAGCGGGCGGATCACCTTCAAGTTCCGCCATCGCGTCGATGCGCTGTCCGTCACCAACGGTACTGTCGACGGCGTCAGCGGCGCCGTTCTCGCAGCCGATCCCGTCGAGCGCGGCAAGAGCTCGTCGCGCAAATTGGTCGGCGAGTTTGCGCTGAAGGCACAGGCCGTGATCGTCGCCTCCGGCGGCATCGGCGGCAATCATGATCTGGTGCGGCAGAACTGGCCGAAGCGGCTCGGCGAGCCGCCGAAATTCATGATCTCCGGCGTGCCCGAACATGTCGACGGCCGCATGATCGGCATCACGGAAGCGATCGGCGCGCGGCTGATCAACCGCGACCGCATGTGGCATTATGTCGAGGGCATCCAGAACTGGTCGCCGATCTGGCCGCGCCACGGCATCCGTATCCTGCCCGGCCCGTCCTCGATGTGGTTCGACGCCACCGGCACGCGGCTGCCGGCGCCGCTGTTTCCCGGTTCCGACACGCTCGGCCAGCTCCAATACATCATGTCCACCGGCCATGATTATTCCTGGTTCATTCTGACGCAGAGCATCATCAAGAAGGAATTTGCGCTGTCGGGATCGGAGCAGAATCCCGACCTCACGGGCAAGAGCTGGCGCATGACCTTGCGCCGCGCCACCAACAAGGGCGCGCCGGCGCCGGTGGAGGCGTTCAAGCGCCACGGTGTCGACTTCATCGTACGCGACAAGCTCGAGGACCTCGTTGCGGCGATGAACACGCTCGCCGGCAACGACCTGCTCAGGCTCGACGAGGTGAGGATGCAGATCGAGGCGCGCGACCGCGAGATCGCCAACGCTTACGTCAAGGATGCGCAGGTGATGAACATCCACAATGCTCGGCGCTATATCGGCGACAGACTGATCCGCACCGCCTCCCCGCACCGCATCCTCGATCCCGCCCATGGGCCGCTGATCGCGGTCAAGCTCAACATCCTCACCCGCAAGACGCTGGGCGGCTTCGAGACCGATCTCGACGCACGCGTGTTCGGCGAAGCGGGCAAGGTCATTCCCGGGCTCTACGCGGTCGGCGAAGCCGCGGGCTTCGGCGGCGGCGGCGTGCACGGCTATCGCTCGCTGGAAGGCACGTTCCTCGGCGGCTGCCTGTTCTCGGGCCGCAATGCCGGCCGCGCCGCGGCGAAAGCGGTGGGCTAGTGCGACACTGGATCCGCATCGGGGCGCTCATCGCGGCAGTGGCCGCCGCGTCGGCCGCATCCGCCGATACGATCGACGTCGGCGGCGTGAAGCGCTCCTACACCGCGCTACTGCCGGCGAAGAAGCCGGCTCCGCTCGTGATCGTGCTGCACGGCAAGACCCAGCGCGGCGCCGACATGGTGGCGCGGACGGCCTGGCCGCAGGTCGCAAAGCGCGAAGGCCTCGCCGTGGTCTTTCCCGACGGGCTCAACAATGCCTGGGCCGATGCGAGGACGAAGGCGGGACCCGCGCTGCGTGGACCGCCTCCGGGCACCGATGACATCGCCTTCATCGCAAAGCTCGTCGGCAAGCTCGTGGCCGACGGCACCGCCGATGCGAAGCGCGTCTACGTCGCCGGCGTGTCCAACGGCGGCGCCATGGCGATGACGCTCGTCTGCGCCCGCGCCGATCTGTTCGCGGCCGGCGCGAGCGTGATCATGAATCTCACCGAGGAGGCCGCGGTCACCTGCCATCCGTCGCGGCCGCTGCCGATGCTGATCATCAACGGCACGGCCGACCCGCTGGTGCCCTACGAGGGCGGACGCGGATCGAGCTATTATGCCGCAGACGGATTCTGGTCGACCGAGGAGACGCTGGCGTTCTGGCGCAAGCTCAATGGCTGCGACACCGATGACGCCGCGGTGACGGACCTGCCCAATAGTGCGCCCGCGGACCAGACCACCGTGACACGGGTCTCCTCGCACTGCCCCAGCGGGCACGACGTCGTGCTCTATCGCGTCAACCATGGCGGCCACCGCATGCCCGGATTCGCGCCGGATGCCCGCTTCCCGAAGATTGCGGCGCGCCTGCTCGGGCCACAGAACAACGACATCGACGGCGCCGAGACGATCTGGACGTTCTTCAGCCGGTTTCCGTAAGGCCGCGCATGCATCGCGGACGACGCATGCGTGCCTGGCAACGCATGCGTGCCTGGCAACGCATGCGTGCCTGGGGTGGCATAGCGCAAGGCGCTGCGCTAGACAGGGCCGCCATTCATAGGAGACTCCCAATGAGCATTCAGCGTTTTGAAACCGGCCCGCGCATGAGCCAGGTCGTCGTGCACGGCAACACCGTCTATCTCGCCGGTGTCGTCGCGAGCAACGCGGCCGGCGAAAGCGTGACCAAGCAGACCCAGGACATCCTGAAGACCATCGACGGCCATCTCGCCAAGGCCGGCACCGACAAGTCAAAGTTGCTCTCGGCCACGATCTACATCACCGACATGAAGACCTTCGGCGAGATGAACGCGGTGTGGGACGGCTGGGTCTCGCCCGGCAACACCCCGGCCCGCGCCACCGTCGAAGCCAAGCTGGCCGCGCCGCAATACACGGTCGAGATCATGGTGACCGCGGCGAAGTAATTTTCGCGAACTAGTCGCATGCGAATGAAGCGCGATGAGACCATCATCGCGCTTCATTTTTTTCGCGCGCTGATGACCTCAGAGGTAATCGATCGGCGCGCGTGAACCTTCGATAGTGACGGTCAGCCGAACCAACGGCGCCATCGAAGGAGAACACCATGACCGATCCCGCCGCCATCGCCCGCCGCTATATCGATCTCTGGAACGAGCGCACGGCCAGCCGCCGGCGCGAACTGCTGAGCGCGAACTGGACGGCGGATGCGAGCTATGTCGATCCCCTGATGACGGGCGACGGCCATGACGGCGTCGACGCGCTGATCGCGGGCGTGCAGCAGCGCTTTCCCGAGTTCAAGTTCAAGCTGCTCGGCGAGCCCAACGGCTACGGCGACCACGTTCGTTTCTCGTGGGGCCTCGGCCCGGACGGCGTCGACAGCCCGATCAAGGGGACGGATTTTGCCGTGCTGAAGGACGGGCGGATCAGGAGCGTGACGGGATTTCTGGACCAGGTGCCCGCGGGCGCGTGAGGGGCGAGCGCGCTGCCTGAAACTCCATCGTCGTCCCGGCGAAGGCCGGGACCCATACCGCGTGATCTCTCGGTTGCTGAAGATACGAGTACCGAACGACTGATCTTCACCAAACTACTTCCTGGGGGTATGGGTCCCGGCCTTCGCCGGGACGACACCTGTGGTTAGGCGCGTGCTCGGCTCACGCCATCGACAACCGATACGCCCGCTTCGCATTCACCCCGAACGCCTTCTCGCGCACCTGCGCACCCAGCTTCGCCAGACACGCCTCCAGCGCGCCCTTGATCTCGCCGTAGCTGCCCGCGAGCAAGCACACCGGCCAGTCGGAGCCGAAGATCAGGCGATCCTCGCCAAAGCAGTTTGCGGCGTGCGCGACGAACGGAAACAGCCGCTCCGCATCCCAATCGTCCCACACCGCTTCGGTGGCGAGGCCCGAGATCTTGCACCAGACATTGCCGCAGGCCGCGAGTGCTTTGATGCGGTCGGCCCATTCGCTGGTTCCGCCATCGGCGATCGGCGGCTTGGCGGCGTGGTCGAGCACGAAGCGCGCCTGCGGGAAGGCCTGCGCCGTCGCGATCGCGGCGGGCAATTCGCGGGCGCGGACCAGGAAATCGTAGGCGAGATCGCGGGCGAATATTGCGGTGAGGCCGCGCTGGACATCCTCGCGCAACAGCCAGTCGGGATCGGCTTCGTCGTGGACCTGATGGCGGATGCCGACCAGCTTTTCGCCGCCGGGGACAGCACGCAGCCGGCCGAGCGTGTCACTGAGCGAACTGTCGGTCAGGTCGACCCAGCCGACCACGCCGACAACGAAGGGATTCGTGCTTGCGATGCGCAGGAACGCCTCGGTCTCCTCCAGCGCGGAGCGGCATTGCACCACGATGCTGGCGTCGACTCCGTTCGCCTCCAAGAGCGGCGCGAGATCGGCGGGAGCGAAGGCACGGCGGATCGGCGCCAGCTCAGGGGCATCCATCCAGGGATAATCGGCGCGCGCCGGGTCCCAGAAATGTTGGTGAGCGTCGATGATCATGCCTTACGCCCCGCCCGGCAGCGGCGCCCGCGCGTCGACGAGTGTTCGCGCACGCAGTTCCTGCCAGAAGGCCGGCGGCACCGCCCTCTCCGACATCGCGATATTGTCTTCGACCTCCATGGCGTTGCGCGCGCCAAGCACGGCGACCGTCACTGCGGGATGCGCCATGCAGAACTGGAGCGCGGCGGCCTTCAGCTCGGTGCCGTGCTTGCGGCAGAGCTGATCGAGCTCGAGCGCCCGCGCAACAAGCGCCGCATCGGCGTCCTGATAGTTGAACTTCGTGTTCGCGTGCGGATTGGCCAGGATGCCGCTGTTGTAGATGCCGCCGAGCAGGATGCCGATGCCTCTCTCGCGGCAGACCGGAAACAGCGCATCCAGCGCGCCCTGGTCGAGCAGCGTGTAGCGGCCGGCGAGCAGGAAGCAATCGACCGGCACGCCTTCCGCGAAGCGGACCAGCATCTCGGACTGGTTCATGCCGGCGCCGATCGCCTTGATCGTGCCGTCGGCGCGCAGGCGCTGCAGCGCGCGGAAGGCGCCGGCAACCGCGTCGTCATAGTGATCGTCCGGATCATGTACGAGCAGGACGTCGACGCGGTCGAGCCCGAGGCGCGCGAGGCTTTCCTCCACCGAGCGCATCACGCCGTCATAAGAGAAATCGAACACCGGCCGCTCGCGCGGCGTGCCCTTGTAATGGTCGTCCTCGGCGGCAGCGCCGTCAGGCGCGCGCAGAAGCCGTCCGACCTTGGTGGAGATGACGTAGGAGTCGCGCGGCTGCTGCCGCAGGAAGCCGCCGAGCCGCCGTTCCGCCAGACCGAAGCCGTAGAGCGGCGCGGTATCGAAGAAGCGGATGCCGGCCGACCAGCCGCGCGCGATCGTCGCTTCCGCGTCGGCACCGCTGACCGGGGTGAACAATCCGCCGAGCGGAGCCGAACCGAGACCGATTGACGTGACGTCGAGGGAGCCGAGCCGCGACCGTTTCATTCCCATGGCCTTCCAGCAGTCTTGCAACAGTCCAATTCATCTCTCCCGCTTGCGGAAACCGCAAGCGGGAGAGGCACGCAGGAGCGCGGGGCTGGCGGCGCTCCTACTTCAACATCTGCGCGACGTTGTCCTTGGTCACGAGATCTAGGCCGGTGTAGACGATCTCCGGCACCTTCTCGCCCTTCTTGATGGCGAGCAGCGTGTCCATCGCCTTCTCGCCCATCTCGAAGGGCCGCTGGCCGACCAGCGCATTGGCATAGCCGTCGCGCAGCAATTCGAGCTGCATCTTCAGCGTATCGGCGACGACCAGCGTGAACTTGCCGGAATCGATGTCCTTCTTATTCCTCGAGGCGAAGGCCTTGAAGCCCTCGGGAGCGAACATCGGCCAGCCGCCAATGGGAACGATGGCGGCGAGATCGGGCGTTGCGGTGCGCATGTCCGTCATCTGCTGGACCGCGAGCGCGGGATCATCGTTGCAGAAGGTCGGCGACCCCGCGACCTCGGTCCATTTCGAGCCCTTCAGCGCTTCGCGGACGCCGTCGACACGCTCGGCGAGATTCTTGGCGCCGGGGCCTCCCGAGACCATGGCGTATTTGCCGCCGTCCGGCCGAAGCTTCAGCAATTCCTTGCCGAGCGCGACGCCGAATTCCTTGTTGTTGGTGCCGATATAGGCGATGCGCTTGGAGCTCGGTGCGTCGGCATCGAAGGTGATGACGGGAATGCCGGCGGCCGTCGCCGCCTCGATCGACTTGGTCATGGCCGCGACGTCGGCGACCGAGATCGCGAGGCCATCGACCTTCTGGGTGACGAAGTCCTGGATGATCTGGGCCTGCGTCGCCGGCTCATGCTCGACCGGACCCTTGTAGACGCACTCGATGTTGCCGAGCTCCTTGGCGCGCTTCAGGCAGCCGTCGCGCGCGAAGTCGAAGAACGGATTGTTCATCGCCTTGGGCACGATCACGAAACGGTAGTTCGCGGCCAATGCCGGCGTCGCCATCATCGCGACGGCCATGCCCGCAAGAAGAAGTCTCCTCATTGCTTTCCTCCACCCTTGTTTGGCGCCTGTCCTCTCAAAATCGTCCGGGAAGCGGACAGGCGGCATCTTGGTTGCCCTCCCGAAACGGCGTCACTTCAGATCATGCGCGAGCGGATGCGATCGACCAGCACGGCGAGGATGATGATCACGCCGACCAGCGTCTGCTGCCAGTAGGAGCTGACCTGCGCCAGAACGAGACCGTTGCGAATCACCTCCAGCAGCACACAGCCGACGATGGCCCCCAATGGACCGCCTATGCCGCCGGCAAGGTTGGCGCCGCCGATGACGGCCGCCGCGATCACGTTGAGCTCGTAGGACGTCGCCATGTTGGCCGGCGCCGATCCCAGCCAGCCGGAGATGATGATGCCTTGGAGGCCTGCCGCGAGCGCGCAGATCACATAGACCTCGATCTTCACCCGCACCACCGGAATGCCGGTGAGCTCGGCCGCCTTCTCGTTGCCGCCGAGCGCGAAGACGTGGCGGCCGAATGAGGTGTGGTGCAGGACCACGGCCATCGTCAGGGCGAGGATCACGAGATAGATGAAGGGCACGGGAACGCCGAGCACGTCACCGGAGGTCGCAGCGTAGAAATAGTCGGCGTCCGGCCCGCCCGGAAAACTGCCGCGGCCGTTGGAGACGACATAGCCGAGCCCGCGCACGATCGAGAGCATGCCGAGCGTGGTCACGAACGGCGACAGGCCGAGCACTGCGATGCAGAAGCCGTTGACGAGGCCGGCGATCAGCGCCACGCCGAGACCGGCGACGACCGAGACCAGCAGGATCAGCCCCGGCACATTGGCCAGCACGGTCTTGCCGTCGGCCGCCATGTGCACGAACAGGGAGCCTACGGGCGAGCCCGGCATCGACAGCTCGGTCATGACCATCGAGGTGATCATCGCCGAGAAGCACATCATCGAGCCGACCGAGAGGTCGATGCCGCCGGTGATGATGACGAAGGTGACGCCGAGCGTGGCGATGGCGATGAAGGAAAAGTTCTTCGCCACGTTCTGCATGTTGCCTTCGGTGAAGAAATAGGGGCTGGCGAAATGCATGATCACCAGCAGCACCGCCAGCGCGAGCAGCACGTAGCCGGTCTGGGAGGCGAAGATGCCGCGCTGCCACCACCTGATGCGGCCGACATTCGAGAAGGTGATCGGGGATTCCAAGGGCATGGCCATCACGCCGCCTCCTTCGCGCCGGTGATGAGGGCGGTGACTTCCTCGGGACTGGTCTCGTGGATCGGCTTGTCGGCCCGCTTCTCGCCGCGCCGCATCACGATCACCCGGTCGCACACCGCGAACACGTCCGGCATGCGGTGCGAGATCAGCATGACGGCGACGCCCTGCTCCTTCAGCCGGTGGATCAGCCCGAGAACCTGCTCGACCTGGCGGACCGAGATCGCGGCGGTCGGCTCGTCCATCATCACCAGCCTCGCATTGGAGAGCCGCGTCCGCGCGATCGCAACCGCCTGGCGCTGACCGCCCGACATCTGCTTGACGAGATCGTCGGGCCGCGTTTCCGAACGCAGCTCGCCGAACAAGTCCAGCGCGCGCGCCGCCATCGCCTTGTGGTCGAGCAACGCGAACGGACCGAATTTGCGCTTCAGCTCGCGGCCGAGAAAGACGTTGGCGGCCGCGGTGAGATTGTCGGCAAGCGCGAGGTCCTGGTAGACCACCTCGATGCCGACCGCGCGGGCATCGACCGGCCGGCTGAAATGAACCGCATTGCCGGCGAAACGGATCTCGCCATGGCTGGGGCGGAAATTGCCGGCGATGATCTTGACCAGCGTCGACTTGCCCGCGCCGTTGTCGCCCATCAGGCCGACCACCTCGCCCGGGAGCACCTGCATGTCGACGTCGTGCAGCGCGCGGATTGCGCCGAACTCCTTGCCGATCCCGGTCAGTTCGAGGACCGGCGTTGCTTCAGCACTTGTCATCAGCGCCCTTCCTCAGACATGGCGGTTGACCAGGGATTCCAGATATTCCTGACGGCCCGAGCGCGGCTGCGGATCGAAGCCGGGGGAGAGCGCACAATCGGCGAGGTCGGCGAGCGAGCGCTGGCCGCCGAGAATGGCGCGGCCCTCGGGGCCCGCCCATCCTTCGTAGCGCTTGTCGAGCGGCGCGGTGAGGACGCCGGCATCGAGCATGTCGGCGGCGGCGAGGAAGGCGCGCGCGCAGGCATCCATCGAGCCGACATGGGCATGGATCAGGTCGTCGGGATCGATCGACTGCCGCCTGATCTTGGCGTCGAAATTGAGCCCGCCCGAGGTGAAGCCGCCGCGGTTCAAGAGCTCATGGAACACCAGCGCGAGCTCGGGCACGTTCATCGCGAACTGGTCGGTGTCCCAGCCGAGCAGATCGTCGCCGCGATTGATGTCGAGCGAGCCGAAAACGCCGAGCGCCTCGGCGAGCGCGACCTCGTGATGGAAGGAGTGGCCGGCGAGGATGGCGTGGTTCTGCTCGATGTTGAGCTTGACGTCGTTCAGCAGATCGTAGCGCTCGAGGAAGCCGTAGCAGGTTGCGACGTCGAAATCGTATTGATGCTTGGTCGGCTCCTTCGGCTTCGGCTCGATCAGGATCGGGCCCTTGAAGCCGATCTTGTGCTTGTGCTCGACGACGAGCGCGACGAAACGGCCGAGCTGGTCGAGCTCGCGCTTGAGATCGGTGTTGAGCAGGGTCTCGTAGCCCTCGCGCCCGCCCCACATCACGTAGTTCTGGCCGCCGAGCCGGTGCGTCACCTCCAGCGCGGCGCGGACCTGGCCTGCGGCATAGGTGAAGACATCGGGATCCGGATTGGTCGCCGCGCCGGCCATGTAGCGGCGATGCGTGAACAAATTGGCGGTGCCCCAGAGTAGGCGGACTTTTGCCGACGCCATCTTCGCTTCGAAGACGTCGGCGATCGCGTTGAGATTGGCAACGGATTCCGCCAGCGACGCGCCTTCCGGCGCCGCATCGACATCATGGAAGGTGAAGAAGGGAACGTCGAGCAGGCGGAACAGCTCGAAGGCGGCGTCGGCCTTGGCCCGTGCCAGCGCCATCGCATCGGTGCCGTGGTGCCAAGGCCGCAGGAAGGTCTCGCCGCCGAAGGGATCGCCGCCGGGCCAGCAGAACGAATGCCAGTAGCAGACCGCGAAGCGCAGATGATCCTCGAGCCTGCGGCCGTGGACCACGCGGTCCTTGTCGTACCAGCGGAAGGCCGGTGCCTGTCCGGCATCCTTGCCGGCATCCTTGCCGGCAAAGGCGACAGGCCGGGTTGTATCGAAGAACTTGGCTGGTGCGTTCACGAAAGTGGCTCCTTCAACGCGGGATAGAGATCACGCCACCGGCGATAGGCGTCGTCGTAGGCCGCGGCGACGGATGGGCGCGGCGCGAAGGTCGCGAGCCGCCGCGGGCGCGTGCAGACCTGTGCCGGGTGCTCGCCGGTGGCGGCGATGCGGCCGAGCCGCGCGGCGCCGAGCGCCGCCCCGACCWCGCCCTCCTCGACGCGGTGGACGGGAATGCCGAGCACATCGGCGCAGATCTGGGCCCAGAGCGGCGAGCGCGAGCCGCCACCGACGAGATCGAGCTCGGCGATCGAGCCGCTCGCCGCGCTCAGCGCCGCCAGATTGTCGCGCGCGGCGAAGGCGACGCCTTCGAGCACGGCCTGAACCAACTGCGCGCGCCCGGTCGCAGCCCGCAAGCCGACGAAGGCGCCGCTGGCGGCAGCATCGTTGTGCGGCGTGCGCTCGCCGTCGAGATAGGGCAGGAACTTGACGGGACCGGGTCCATCGACGCGCTCGCCGAGCGGCGCCAGCAGCGCCGCGGCCGGCGTCTCCATCACGCTCGCGAGCCAGGCGAGCGAGGCCGCCGCCGACAGCATCACGCCCATCTGGTGCCAGAGGCCGGGCAGCGCGTGGCAGAAGGCGTGCACGGCCGAGGCCGGCGCCGGCGCGAACCGATCGGTGACGCGAAACACCACGCCGGACGTGCCCAGCGACAGGAAGGCATCGCCGGGCGCGATCGCGCCAAGCCCGATGGCGCTCGCGGCGTTATCGCCCGCGCCGCCGGCAAAAACGACATCTTTCGCCATGCCCCAGCGCTGCGCGAATTCCGGCGCAAGCACCGCGCAGGCCTCGCTGCCTTCGACGAGCCGCGGCATCTGATGCAGATCGAGCCCGGTGGCCTGTAGCAGCAGCGCCGACCAGCGGCGCTGGCCGACGTCGAGCCACAGCGTGCCGGCGGCATCCGACATGTCCTCGACCATCTCGCCGGTCAGGCGGTAGCGGACATAGGCCTTCGGCAGCAGCACTTTTGCCACGCGTTCGAAGATGCCGGGCTCGTGGCGGGCGACCCAGAGCAGCTTTGGCGCGGTGAAGCCGGGCATCGCCAGATTGCCGGCGATGGCGTGCAGCGACGGGCAGCGCCGCTCGAGCTCGATGCATTCGGCATGCGACCGGCCGTCGTTCCAGAGGATCGCGGGCCGCAGCGGCCGTCCATCCGCGCCGAGCAAGGTTGCGCCATGCATCTGGCCTGATAGCCCGATGCCGCGCACCGCGGCGACCGCGAGCGCATGATGGGCTGCGAGATCGTCGACCGCGCCGATGGCCGCGTCGACCCAGGCGTCGGGATCCTGCTCGGACCACAGCGGCGCCGGATGCGACAGCGCAAGCTCGCGCGCCGCCGTCGCGACGATCGCGCCGGCTTCGCTCACGAGCACCGCCTTCACACCGGACGTGCCGATGTCCAATCCGAGATACACGCCGTCCTCCCTTTCGCCTGTCGCCGTGTGCGATCTTGCGTCGCCTTGCCCGCAACGGGCCGTTCGAAATCCGCTGCCGCTAAGGCAGATTGTCCCGCATCACGATGTCGATCCTGATCTTCTCCTGTTCGTGCAGGATGGGCTCGCCGCGAGCGAGCGCAAGCAGCACGCGCACGGCGGCGCGCGCCTCATGTCCCGGGTTCTGCGAGATCGCCGCATCCATCACACCCTGCAACAACAGCCGGCGCGTCAGCACCGTGACGTCGTGCCCGACGAACACCACCTGCTTGTCGCGGCCCGCATCGCTTAACGCCTTGGCCACGCCCTGCGTGCCGGCGCCGACGTTATAAAGGCCGACAATGTCAGCATGCCTGCCGAACAACCGCGCCAGCAGATGCTCCGAGCGGTCGTCCTCGTCGCGCCCTTCCAGCACCGGCAGCACGCTGAGCTCCGGAAACTCCGACGCCATCACCTGGTTGAAGCCGAAAATGCGCTCGGCATGGTCGCGCAGGCCCTGCGAGCCGGCGACGATCGCGACCTTACCGGACCTTTGGCCGGCCAGCCGCCCGACCAGCGCGCCGGCGGTGCGGCCGGCGGCGATATTGTCGATGCCGACATAATGGTGCCGGCGCGACGACGGCACGTCCGAGACCAGCGTCACCACCTTGGTGCCGGCATCGACGAGATCGTTGATCGCGGCCCGGACGCCCGGATGGTCGAGCGCGACCACCGCGACGCCGTCATAGTCTCCCGACAGCGCCTCCAGCGAATTCGCGAGCACGGCCGGATCGAACACGTCGGTTACGACCATCTCGACGCCGATGCGGCGCGCCGAGAGCCAGGCCGTCATCTCGCCGAGATAGGCCTCGATCTGCTGCATGAACGGGTTCGGCCCCGACGGCATCACGAAGGCGAAGCGGCGGGCGCGGCCGCGGGCGAGCTCGGCGGCGGCCACGTGCGGCTGGAAGGCGTTGCGCTCGATCGCCTCCTTGACCCGCCGGACCGTGTCCGGCCGCACGCCCGGGCGGTTATGCAGGACGCGGTCGACCGTGGCGAGGCTGACGCCCGCCTGGCGGGCGATGTCCTTCAGCGTCAGCGCCGCGGCGGTAAGCGTATCGGCCATGGCTGAAGGCTAGCAGAGGTGTTTTGAGGTACGCAACTCATTTTGAGGGACACGAGAGAATTTTCGGCCCACGGTTGCACTGCGGCAGTTGGCCGGAGGGTTTAGCGACCACTCAGATCGAGCGTGAGGAACAGGCTGTTGGGATCCACGACATAGCCCTCGAGCGGGCCGCAGGCGACGAAGCCGTGCGCCCGGTACAGCGCGTGCGCCGGCTTGAAATAGTCCCACGAACCGGTTTCGAGGCTGAGGCGCGACATGCCGCGCACACGGCCTTCGGCGATGATGTGGCGGAGCATCTCGCCGCCAAAGCCGCGCCGCCGCGTGGTCTGGAGCGTGTGCATCGATTTCACCTCGCCATGATCAGGCGAAATCGTCTTCAGTGCGCCGGTGGCGACCAGCGTGTCGCCGTCCCAGCCGGTCCAGAACGCGATATCGGCTGCGCGAAGGCCGGCAAGATCGAGCGCATGCGCGCTGCCCGGTGCGGTCTGTGCCCGCGCCGCGGTGACGTGATGGTCGAGCAGCGCGATGACGCGGGGATCAAAAGTGTCGCCGGTACGGATCTGCATCGTCACGGCCTCACGCCGCTTGAAAGCCGCATCTGCATGAGGACCATATCGAGCCAGCGGCCGAACTTGCAGCCGACCTCAGGCATGCGGCCAACCTCGGCAAAGCCGAACGAGGCGTGCAGCGCGATCGAGGCGGAATTCGAGGCCTCGATCGCGGCGACCATGGTGTGCTTGTTCAACGCCGTGGCACGCTCGATCAGCGCAACCATCAGGCTGCGGCCGATGCCCGCGCGATGATGCCGCTCGTCGACATAGACGGAATTCTCGACGGTGTGGCGATAGCCGGGCCAGGGACGGAAATCGCCGAAGGACGCGAAGCCGACCACATCCCTGCCCTTCATGGCGACCAGAACGGGATAGCCGGCGTCCCGCCTTGCGCCGATCCATTCGCGCCGCGAAGCGAGATCGACCGCGCCGTCGGTCCAGACCGCCGTGGTGTTGAGCGCGGCGTGATTGTAGATGGCGAGGATATCGGCGGCATCCTCCAGCGTGGCGTCCCGCACGATCAGCGGCATCACATTTTCCCGTAAGAGGCGCCGCGCCGCGTGATGATGACGTAGCGCGCATCCTGTTTGGTTTCGTTCTCGAAGGTCACCGCACGCATCACGTCGAAATCGAGACAATCTCCATCACGCAAGCGCACCGACTTGGCGTCGATATGCACGCAGACCGCCCCCTCCAGCATCAGCAGCTGCTGGGTGAAGGCGTTGCGGCCCCAGGGGCTGTAGGAGACGCGCGCGCCGGCCGGCAGGTCGACGACGATGATCTCGATGCCGCTTGCCGCATCCGGCGGCGAGGCATGACGTCGCCGGTAGCCGCTGTCGGGATCACGCCAATGCGGCTGGTCGGCAAGCCGCATCAGCCGCTCCGGGGGCTTCTCCGCGAGCGCGACGACGTCGCTGAGGGTGACATCGAGCGCCGCGCAGAGCTTGTTGAGCAGCGCGGCCGTCGCACTGCTCTGCGCCCGCTCCACCCGCCCGATCATGGCCCGGCTGACACCGGAGCGCGTTGCGAGTTCGTTCAACGTCATGCCCGCCTGCGTCCTCAACGTCTTCAAGCGACGACCGATCGCGCGGTCGAGTTTCTGCTGGTCCATGGTTGTCATCCGAACAATGCCCGACACGAGGACCGCACCCATCAGGGCGGGGGGAGCTTAGCGCGGACGGAGGCGAACGCCGCGAGCGGCAGTCCAATATATTAGAATCTTCGCAAAGCTCGTAGGGTCGATTAGGATGCGCCCCAACCACAAATGATCCGGAGGCGACGAGATGGGCGAGCCGACGCAACGGACGATCAAGACCAACGGCATCAGCCTCAACGTCGCCGAGCAGGGCAAGGGGCCAATGGTGCTGCTCTGCCACGGCTTTCCGGAAGGCTGGTACTCCTGGCGGCACCAGCTCGAGGCGCTGGCGGCGGCCGGCTACCACGCGGTCGCGCCCGACATGCGCGGCTACGGCAAGAGCGACAGGCCCGAGGCGATCGACCAGTACACGATCCTCCACATGGTCGGCGATCTCGTCGGCGTGCTCGACGCCTACGAGGCGAAGGACGCCGTCATCGTCGGGCATGACTGGGGCGCGACGATCGCCTGGCACACGGCGCGCCTGCGGCCCGATCGCTTCCGCGCCGCGGCGATCCTGAGCGTGCCCTATCGGCCGCGGAGCCCCGTGCGGCCGACGAGTGTCATGCCGCAGACGGCGGATGCGCAGTTCTACCAGCTGTACTTCCAGGAGCCGGGGGTCGCCGAAGCCGAGTTCGAACGGGATCCGCGCGCAACGCTGGGCGCCATGCTCTTTGGCGGTTCCGGCGAAGGAGCGGCGGCAATCCGCGCCAACGCCGAGCGCGCCGGCAGAACCGTCGGCGTCGGCATGGTCTCGCGCAAGGACGGCATGTTGCCGAAGGTGCAGGTGCCGCTGCCGTCGTGGCTGAGCCCCGCCGACCTCGACTATTACGGCGCCGAATTTGCCCGCAGCGGGTTTCGCGGGCCGCTCAACTACTACCGCAACATCGATCGCAACTGGGAGCTGATGGGGGCCTTCGAGGGCGTGAAGGTGGTGGTGCCCTCGCTCTTCATTGCCGGCGACCACGACATGGTCATCGCCTTCCCCGGCGCCGCCGAGCACCTCGCCAACATGAAGCAATTTGTGCCGCAACTGCGCGAGATCATGATGCTGCCCGGCTGTGGCCACTGGACGCAGCAGGAGCGGCCAACGGAGGTGAACACAGCGATCGTGGAGTTTCTGCGAAGCCTGCCAGGTTAGCACCTTTCTCCGCTAAAGCTTCGAAGGGCATCCTGCATCGCGTTGCCGAAGAATGGAAATCCTGCGAAGCGCCTTCGCGCGAACCATGGATGGAGCGGGCGAAGGGAATCGAACCCTCGTATGCAGCTTGGGAAGCTGCCGTTCTACCATTGAACTACGCCCGCTTATGCGCTTTGCGCCCATCCTGATTAGCCGAGACGGCGCCTCTCGCCAAGCGGTTTGGCGCGCCCGGCCTGACGGTTGTTAACGGCCTGGTAAGATTCCAGGTGCGCCGGATTGTGGCGGTGTTATGATCGCGTGTCTGGGGAGAGACGTGCACTGAGTGGGGCGTGTGCATGGTGGGGCGTGGCTACGCGATATTCAACACGGCGATCGGGCGCTGCGGCATCATCTGGAGCAGCACCGGCGTGGTCGCCGTGCAATTGCCGGAGGCGCGGGAGATTGACACCCGCCGCCGGATTTTCGCGGTCCATCCCGAGGCGCGCGAGCAGCAGCCTCCGCTGAATGCCGAGCTTGCGATCGAGGGCATCGTGGGCCTGCTGCAGGGCAGCGACCCCGATTTTTCCGAGGTCAGCCTGGATGCCCGCGGCGTGCCCGGCTTCAACCGGCGGGTCTACGAGTACACCTGCACCATCCCGCGCGGGGAGACGCGCACCTATCACGAGATCGCCAGGGCGCTCGGCGCCTCCGGCGCCGCCCATTCGGTGGCGCAGGCGATCTCCAGAAATCCCTACATGCTGATCGTGCCCTGCCACCGGGTGCTGGAGGCCGGCAATTACGCCGACCGGCCCTCGCCTTACGGCGGGGTGATCTCCAAGCGGCGGCTGCTGGCGCTGGAGGGCGCCCACCCGATCGCCAGCAAGACGCTGTTCGAGGTGCTGCTGCCCGTTGCTCCGCCCCGCGCGCCCGGCTAAGGCGCGATCCTGCTCGCGCCTTAGCTTTGTCTTTTGGGCATGATCTTGTCGGACAACCGCTACACACTTGTCCGGATCATGCCTAGATAAGGCGGCATGGACGCGACCACGCTGCTCTCGACACGATCGATGACCGTCTCCGAGTTTCGCTGCGATGCGGGGCCGGACGACACGCCGTTTGCGGAGTGCCGCACCGGCCATTCCATCGCCTATGTCCGTTCGGGCAGTTTTGGCTGCCGTTGCCGCGCCGGCTCCTTCGAGCTGGTGGCGGGCTCGATGCTGGTCGGCGCCCCCGGCGAAGAATACACCTGCACGCATGAGCATGTCAGCGGCGACGTCTGCCTGGGCTTCTTCTTCAGCGAGGACCTGGTCGAGGCCCTCGGGGGGCGGCGCGAGATCTGGCGGATCGGCGCGACACCGCCGCTGCCCGAGCTGATGGTGCTGGGCGAGCTCGCGCAGACGGCGGCAGATGGCAATTGCGACCTCGGTCTCGACGAGGTCGGTCAGATCCTAGCGGGGCGCTTCGTCGACGTCGTCTCGGGCAAGGCGCGCAAGCCGGCCACACCAACCGCACGCGACCGCCGCCGCGCGGTCGAGGCCGCGCTGTGGATCGACGCCAACTCGCATGCCGAGGTCGACCTCGAACAGGCAGCAAAGCAGGCAGGACTCAGCCCGTTCCATTTCCTGCGGCTGTTCTCGGCCGTGCTCGGCGTCACCCCGCATCAATATCTGGTGCGCTCGCGGCTGCGGCACGCCGCCCGCCTGCTGACAGATGATGACATCGCGGTCACCAACGTCGCCTATGACGTCGGCTTCGGCGACCTCTCCAATTTCGTCCGCACCTTCCACCGCGCCGCGGGCGTGTCGCCGACCAAGTTCCGCCAGGCCTCGAGGGGCGAGCGCAAGATTCTCCAAGAGCGGGTTGCCCTCAACTGACTAGATTCGTCTCCGGCACGCGCCAGTTGCGGCGCGCTTTGCAATGGAGACGAACATGTATGACCACATCGGCCTGCGCGTTGCCGACCTCGACGCCGCCACGCGCTTCTACACCGCGGTGCTGGCGCCGCTCGGCTGCGTCCTGTGCTCGAGCGGCGACGGCTATGCCGGCTTCGGACCGAAGGGCGAGCCGGCGCTCTGGCTGCATCTCAACAAGGGCCGCAAGGCCGACGGCGCCCATATCGCCTTCCGTGCCAAGGACCATGACGCGGTCAAGGCGTTCCACAGCGAAGGATTGAAGAGCGGCGGCCGCGACAATGGCGGCGCCGGCCCGCGCAAGGATTACAGCCCGACCTATTACGCGGCGTTTTTGATCGATCCGGACGGCAACAATGTCGAGGCGGTTTGCGCGTGAGCTCTGGCGACAGGTGAGAACTCGTAGGGTGGGCAAAGCGCAGCGTGCCCACCAATTGCACGCGACAATCTGGATCAATGGTGGGCACGGCGCTTCGCGCCTTTGCCCACCCTACTCACTATCACAATCAAGGACACCTTCATGGCCTCCATCCACAACGACATCCCCCTTTCCGCCCCTGCCCGCGACGTCTGGGACGCGGTGCGCGATTTCGGCGCCCTGCACCAACGGCTGGTGCCGGGTTTCGTCACCGCCTGCACGCTCGACGGCGATGCGCGCATCGTCACCTTCGCCAACGGCTCGGTGGCGCGCGAGGTGCTGGTCGATTGCAACGATGCCCGGCAGCGCCTGGTCTATGCCATCAACAACGAGCGGCTGAAGCACTACAGCGCCGCGGTGCAGGTGATCGCCGACGGCGATGGCAAAAGCCGCCTGCTCTGGACCATCGACATGCTGCCGAACGAGCTCGCAGCTTACGTCCAGGGGCAGACCAGGGAGGCCGTGATCGCCATGCACAAGGCGTTCCCGCCTGCGGCTGCGTGATCTTTCTCACAGAGCCCTGCCCGCGCCGGCCGTAACCATGGCGGCGTGCGTCCGGTTGGCTCCGCTCTCCCGGTGGAACCACGCACGCGAGGAGCATGCCATGAGAGGTGCGGACAAGGTGATCTGCCAGGCGGCCGCCGTGCTGCTGCTGTTTTCCGTCGCGAGCACGCCGGCAAAGGCGCAGTTCGCGAGCTTCGGCGGTGGCGGTGGTGCCGGCGGCGAAGACATGATGACCCAGATGGCGCCGATGCTGGAGATGATGAAGGCGAAGATGGGCAAGCGCCGCTTCGCCATGCTGATGCAGACCATGGGCCCGATGATGAGCCGCATGATGGAGAACGGCGGCGGCGGTCTTGGTGGCCTCGCCGGCGGCAATTTCGGCGGCGGGTTCGGCGCGCCGAATTATGGCGGCTACACGCCGATCGGCGGGGGCGGCTATGTGCCCACCGGTATCGGCGGCGGCGACATCATGGGCATGCTGGGTGGCTCCGGCGGCAGCGACATGATGGCGATGATCCCGCAATTGATGCGGCTCGCCAATGTCGGCGGCGGTGGCGGCCATCGCCGCCACCGCCATCGCTAAGGCCGGTCGGCGTATCGCCGCTGCGTGGCAACGCTGGCAACGACGCAACCACCCGTCGCGGGGGACGAAGGATGGTTGCGCCGGGCCGGCGGATGGGGCGCCGCCGGTATCAGATCCGATCGTTGATAAGGACGCCGGACAGCGAGGGGTCGCGTGCATTCGTCGCGTCGCTGGCTCGCGTCGCGCTGTAGGTCGGATCCGTGAGCGAATTCTTCAGCGACTGAAGGAATTGCTCAAGCAGGTCCGTCGCCGACTCGCCGCTCGACGAACTGTCTGTGGCGGTGGTGGTCGAAGAAGAATCGCCTGCACTCGTCGTGTCGCTCGATCCCGTCGTGCTGGACGAGGTCGAATCCGTGAGCAGGCTCTTCAGCGAATCGAGGAATTGCTGAAGCATGTCCACCACCGAGTTGCCGCTTGACGAACTGTCCGTGGCGTTGGCGGGAGGAGGCCCGCCGGGCGGCGGTCCGCCTGCTCCTTCCGGTCCACCTGCGCCACCCGGCCCCTGGGAGAACGCCGACTTGAAGATACCTTGCAGCTCGGTGGCCTGCTGGTCGGTCAGCTTGCCGTCCGAAACTTCCTTCTGGATGAGATCGTCGATCTTGGACTTGAAAGCGTCAGTCGATGATCCGCTGGATTGATCGCTCGCGCTGCTTGATTGCAAGGCGGAGTCGATATCGCTGAGCGCTGCCGACAGCGCCGACTGATCGGACGAACTGACCGCGCCGGAGCTGACTTCCGTTTGCAGTTCGTCTTGGAGTCGTTTCAACGGCGATGCGTGGTGATGGTGCGAGGAGAGCGCCGAAATCGAGGTCATGGTGCCTTTCCGTGCTTCTGGTGGACTCGCAGCAAAATTGTCCCCAGGAGCTGGCGCGGAGCCTTCGGCCAAGGCAGCCGTGGTTACCCTGTATTGCTAGGCAGCCGATGGAAATATTTCGAAACAAAAATCCGGCAGCTGCGCCTAATCCGCCGCGGCCGACAGAGCCGGCCGGATCGCCGGCTTGTTCTCGCGCGGAGCCCAGCGCGTCAGCACCACGCTGGCGCTTGAGAGCAGGCCGAGCACGACCATCGAGCTTGCGGCAAGCCAGAAGAAGCTCTGCGCCGTGGCCTCATGCGTCGACAGCCACCAGCCGATCGCCGAGATGTAGATGAGCCGCGCGGTCTGCGCCAGCACCGGCCCGATCACCTTGGCCGCGCCCTGCGAGGAGAAATACATCGTCGAGGCGAGGCCGATGAAGGCGTAGAACGGCGCCACCGTCGACAGATATTGGTGGCTGGTGGCACGCACCGTTGCGCTGTCGGTGAAAATGTTGACCCAGAGATCGGGGAAGATCGCGACCAGGCAGGCTGGCGCGCCGACGGCGACGAAGGCGCTCGCACCCGCGATCCAGGCGATGCGGCGGGCGCGTGCGATGCGGCCGGCGCCGACCGCCATGCCGACCATCGGCACCGAGGCGATGCCGAACGAGAACGCGATCGAGGTCAGCAGGAATTCCAGCCGCGCGCCGATGCCGTAGCCGGCAAGGATCGCGGTGCCGAACTTCGCCAGCATGTGGGTGAAGATCGAGATCGTCAGCACCGATTGCAGCGGCGAGAAGCATGCGATGGCGCCGACCTTCAGGATGTCAAAGAACATCGCCCATTGGATGCGCAGGCCGCGCAGCTTCGGGACGACGCGGGCGCGACCCGAGAACAGGTACCAGCCCATGATGGCGATGTTCATGCAATAGGCGATCAGCGCGCCGGCCGCGACGCCGCGCATGCCGAACTGCGGCACCGGTCCGAGTCCGAGGCCCAGCGTGCCGCCGAGCACGATCTGCCAGGCCGCCGAATTGAGAATCAGGAACGACGGCAGCTTCATGTTGCCGGTGCCGCGCAGGACGCCGGCCATGGTGTTGAGCAGCCAGGGCAGCACGGCGCCACCGAAGAACACCTGCGTGTAGGCGATCGCATGCGTCAGCACATCGCCGCGGCCGCCGAGCATTTCGAGCACTTTGGGCCCGTAAATCAGCATGCCCAGCATGAAGACGAGGCCGAAGGTGATGCCGATCAGGAGCGCATGCGCGGCGAGCGTGCTGGCGCGCTCGCGATCGCCGGCGCCGAGTGCACGCGCAATGGCGGAGGCCACCGCGCCGCCCATGGCGCCGCCGGACATCGTCATGGTCAGGATCACGGTCGGAAACACCAGCGCCATCGCGGCCAATGCCTCGACGCCGAGCCGGCCGATATAGGAGGTCTCCGCGATCACCGTGCAGGTGCCGGCCGACAGCGCGACGACATTGGGCCAGGCAAGGCCGAGCAGCGTGCGCAGGATCGGGCCGTCGGTCAGCGCACTTCGCACCGGCTGCGGGAGCGGCGGCAGCGGTCGCTCTTGTTCATCGACCGGGATTTCGGCGATGTCGGACATTTCCTCTCCCGGGCACGAGCGCCATTCGCGGCGCGGCAATCACTTGGTGTGCCAATCGATTCATTCGCGCAGAACGCGCGGTGCGACGCTTGTTAGCACGACAATTGCCGATTCCTCCTGCGCCTGATGCAAGCGTGCCCTGCGGCAGCGCATTTCAGCCCGTGGAATTGCGGTCTTGGGGTGAGGGGCTGCGTCCGCGAAAACGGTGAGAGCTGGACTCGCGGAGAGTCCCCCTCACCCGGATTGCATCTTCGATGCAATCCGGCCTCTCCCCGCACGCGGGGAGAGGCGAAGTGGCCGCGCCGTTCTTCAACCGATCGTCCAGACCAGCGGCGGACGGCCGCCCGCGGCAGGCCGCATATGCACGCCGATATGCCGGCCGCAGCCCGCAGCGAGACCTTCGAACAATCCTTCCAGCACCTTGGCGCAGGCGCGGTGATAGTCGGCGACATCGTCCATCAGCTTCCAGCTCTGCTGGCGGATTTCGAACGCGCCTTCGGACGTCGCCGTCTCGGCAGCATCGTCCTGCGTGGCGAGCAGCGCGTTGAGGAACGCTGCGAATTCGCTCGCGCCGCCGCGGCTCATCGACAGCGCCGCCGCGACCTCGTCGAAATATTGCATGCCGATCAGCTTGCCGGTGAGGTGAAGGAGATAGCCGGCATCCTCCGGCCCGAACAGCTGCACCATCACCGGCGCGGCCGTGCGCACATATTCCATCGCGTAGTTGCGATAGGCTTTTTCGAGCCGCGGCTTTGGCCAGCTTGCGACCGGCAATGCCGGCGCGGCCTTCGCATCGAACAGCGGCGCTTCGAGATGGCGCGCGAACACCAGGCGCTGGTCGAGCTCGAGCGGGTGGTCGTACTGGTGGTAATAGCCCTCGAGCCCGTCCTGGCCATCGACGCTCTGCTTGGTGCAGACGAAGCCGAGCCTGAGATCGCCGAGCGCGACGCCGTTGTTGGCGTGCCAGCCGCGCAGCATCGCGCGTGAGACCTCGCCCGGCACGCCGCAGATCGCGGTGCCCTTCCAGATCCAGCGCGGCGGCGGATAGCGGATCCAGGCCTTGGCGTCGCTCTCGTACATGTATTCGACATGCACGCCGCCGATCCAGTTCGAGAGATAGTGATATTGCGCGGCGGCGACCGCCGGCGGCAGATGGCGCAATCCGAGCTTCTCGAGCCCGGGCAGGAAGCGTTCCTGCTGCTGGCGGCGGAACACGCGGAACACGAACTCGGCGGCATCAGCCGTGCCGCGCCGCGTGACGACGGTGAGGATGAGGCCGGTGAAATAAGCGTGATAGAGATCGGCGACCGCGCGCCAGCGTGTCCATTGGGCTTGCTGCTGCGCGGTATCCGCTGCGGCGCTCATCGTTCGCTCCCGGCTTGTTGTTTTGCAGGAGTGTGTCATCGCCGATGAAGCGGCGCAACCGGACACACACTCGCTGTCATCGCCCGCCTTGTGCGCAATTGCGCACTGGGGCGGGCGATCCAGTATTCCAGAGACGGTCGTGATTGAATCGATGGGCCGCGGCGTACTGGCTTCCCCGCCTTCGCGGAGCATGACACCGGTGAAAATTTGCTTGCATCGGAGCCCGCATGAGCGAAGCGATATGCGGGAGCACTGTTCCCGGATGTCGCTGCGCTCATCCGGGCTTACGGAATATTGCTACACCCGGAAATGCTTGGAGAGCTTCAACCCCTGCGCCTGGTAGTTGGAGCCGATGCGCTGGCCGTACATGGCGTCGGGGCGTGCCAGCATCTTTTCGTAGACGAGGCGGCCGACGATCTGGCCGTGCTCGAGGATGAAGGGCACTTCGCGCGAGCGCACCTCCAGCACGGCGCGGGAGCCCTGCCCGCCGGCGCCGGCATAGCCGAAGCCGGGATCGAAGAAGCCGGCATAATGCACGCGGAATTCGCCGACCAGCGGATCGAACGGCACCATCTCCGCGGCGAAATCGGGCGGCACCTGCACGGCTTCCTTGGAGGCGAGGATATAGAACTCGCCGGGATCGAGGATCAGGCTGCCGTCGGGGCGCGCAGACATCGGCTCCCAGAAATCCTCGACCGAATAGCCTGCGCGGCGATCGACGTCGACCACACCGGTGTGGCGCTTGGCGCGGTAGCCGACGAAGCCGTTGGCTTTCTCGCCGGAGAGATCGACGGAGACGGCGACGCCGCCCGAGAGATCGGCATCGTCGATGTCGACGAGGCGCTCAGCGGCATGCAGCGCGTCGAGCTCGTCGGCGTTGAGGATGGCGTCACCGGTGCGGAAGCGCACTTGGGAGAGGCGCGAGCCCTCGCGCACCAGCACCGGAAACGTCTTCGGGCTGATCTCGGCGTAGAGCGGACCGTGATAGCCGGCGCCGATCATGTCGAAGCGGCGGGTGCCGTCGGCGATCACGCGGGTGAAGACGTCGAGCCGGCCGGTGGAGCTCTTCGGGTTCGCCGCCGCCACGATCTCCGGCGGCAGCGCCAGGCTTTCGAGCAGCGGCACGATGTAGACGCAGTTGGTCTCAAGCACGGCGCCGTCGGCGAGGCTGAACTCGTGCAGCTTCAACTCGTCGATGCGCTCGGCGACGGTGGCGCCGGGACCGGGCAGGAAGCTTGCGCGCACGCGATAGGCGATGTCGCCGAGGCGAAGGTCGAGGCTCGCCGGCTGGATCTGGCTTTCGACGAAATCGTAGGCGGGCAGGATGAGGCCTGCTTCCGCCATCGCCGCGATCATGCGGTCGGGCAGGATACCATTGGCGTCGGCTGCGACCGTGAACGTCAAACGGGGGTCCTCGTCAGGGGGCAAATGTATCCGGACATGCGGAAAATACAGTCTTTTACGGCTATCCGATGGACGCCTTGACGAAAAGGGCATTGCGGAATATGAGCATGACTTATCCCGTGGTGATTTGAGCCGGCCGGCTTGCAGCCACGTTAAATAAGTCGCTAAACAGGCCGGGGACCTCTGTGATCCCGGCCAGTGGAAATATCCAGGCCGGTTTTTTTTGTGACCATTTTCCAGAATGGTCACGTTGGAGAGGTCATATGTCGAAGTCCCCGGCGTCCGCCGCACACTACCGTCCCGAAACCCGGCTGGTCCATTCCGGCACCCTGCGCTCGCAATTTGGCGAGACGTCGGAGGCGCTGTTCCTGACCCAGGGCTATGTCTACAACAGCGCCGAGGAGTGCGAGGCGCGGTTCAAGGGCGAGGATCCCGGCTTCATCTATTCGCGCTACTCGAACCCGACGATCTCGATGTTCGAGCGCCGCATGATCGAGCTCGAAGGCGCCGAAGCGGCCCGCTCGGCCGCGACTGGCATGGCCGCAGTGACGACCGCGATCCTGGCGCCGCTGAAGTCCGGCGATCACGTGGTCGCCTCGCGCGCGCTGTTCGGCTCGTGTCTCTACGTCATTCAGGATCTGTTGCCGCGCTACGGCATCGAGACCACGCTGGTCGACGGCTCCGATCTCGACCAGTGGCAGCGCGCCTTGAGGCCGAACACCAAGACGTTCTTCCTGGAGAGCCCGACCAATCCGACGCTCGACGTGCTCGACATCCCCGGCATCGCCGAGATCGCGCACAGCGGCGGCGCGCGGCTCGTCGTCGACAACGTGTTCGCGACGCCGATCTGGCAGAGCCCGCTCGCGCTCGGGGCCGACGTCGTGGTCTATTCCGCGACCAAGCACATCGACGGCCAGGGCCGTTGTCTCGGCGGCATCATCCTGTCCTCGGAAGCCTTCATCGCCGAGCACCTGCATAATTTCATGCGCCAGACCGGCCCGTCGATCTCGCCGTTCAACGCCTGGGTCCTGCTCAAGGGCCTGGAGACGCTGGGCGTGCGCGTGCGCGCGCAGACCGAGACGGCGGGGCGCGTCGCCGAGGTGCTGGCGAGCCATCCGAAGATTTCACGGCTGATCTATCCCGGCCGCGCCGATCATCCGCAGGCGGCGCTGGTGAAGAAGCAGATGCGCGGCGGCTCGACGCTGGTCGGCTTCGAGGTCAAGGGCGGCAAGCAGGCGGCATTCCGCGTGCTCAACGAGCTCAAGCTTGCGAAGATCTCGAACAATCTCGGCGACGCCAAGAGCCTGGTGACGCATCCGGCCACCACCACGCATCAGCGCCTGAAGCCGGAAGACCGCGCCGCGCTCGGGATCAGCGAGGGCTTTATTCGCTTCTCGGCGGGGCTCGAGCATCCGGATGATCTGATCGAGGATCTGACGGCGGCGCTGGAGAAGGCGTGAGGCGAGCCAAGCACTCGCACTCGTAGGGTGGGTTAGCCCTGCAGATGCGCGAAGCGCATCTGCTCGGCGTAACCCACCAACTTCGTTCCGCAATCGTTGATGCATGGTGGGTTACGGCTTCGCCTAACCCACCCTACGGCACCGATGCCTACATCGGCCGGTACGTCCGCACATCCCCGGGCACGTTCACGCCGAGCTTGATCTGGCCGACGGAGCGGATGATGTCGTCACCCAAGAGCTGGGCGAAGCAGGCGTAGCCCCAGTCGTTCATGTGCAGGCCGTCGGCAATGACGAAGCTCTCCACCGGGATGGCCTGCGTCTCGTGCCAGTCGCGCATCACCTCGAAGCGCGGGAAGATGCCGACGTGACGGAGCTCGGCGACCTTGCCGAGCAGCTTCACCATCTTGCCGGCGCTCTCGGCGCGCTGGTTGACCGCCGGCGAATATTGCGGATCGACCAGCACGATATCGGCGCCGCCGGCGGCCTGGATGCGGGAGATGCCGTCCTCGACCATCTTGGCGGTGTCACCGGGATCGAGATTGCGTAGCACCGCGTTGGTGCCGACCTGCCAGATCACGAGATCCGGGTGGACGTCGATCACCTCCGTCTGGAGACGCTTCATCATCTCGGGCGCATCCTCGCCGCCGACGCCGGCATTGATGACGGTGATGCTGGCGGTCGGATATTGCCGGCGAAGCTGCGCGGCGAGACGGTTCGGATAGTTGAAATCGGGCGAGCTTGCGCCATAGCCGGCGGTCGAGGATGAGCCGAACGCGACGATCACGACCGGCTTGCCGGCGACGAGCTTGCCCGCGACATGCGGCAGCGAGCCCATCGTCTTCGAGCCGCCCTTCGCGGCCAGGCAAGGCACGCGGCTGAAAATGTCACCGGCCGATTTTGCCACCTGCTTCACCTTGTCGATGGCGCGCCCGGTGATGCCGCGCTGCTCGGCTGGCGGGTGGGTGGCAGCGACAGTGGTCTGGGACGGCGATGCGGGAGCCGGATTAGCCGTCTGCTGCGGAGCAGGGGTTGCCTGCGCAGCCTGTGCTCGCGCAGGTGCCAGCGAAGCCGGCGTCAGCAACAGCAGCGCCGCCGCTGCGGGCGCGGCCAACCATGCCGTCAGGCAAAAAGGGCGGAGAGAACTCATTAACGCTAGACCTCAATTTTGCTGCTGGGCCGGTCCCAGATGTGCAGCATCCATCACGAACTGTGCCAACGCCCGGCCAAGGCAATCATGGACCTGTTTCGCCAGTTCAGGACCGCGGGAGGGGCTGAACAGGTCGAACTGACCCTGATCATTCCATTGCCGCATGATCGCGAAACGATCGAACAACGGGACGTCATGCTCCTGGGCCACCACCCGCATATTGTCGAGATAGGGCGGCACGGAGATCATGGTTTCGGTACGTGGGCTGTATTGCAAGTTCATCAGCACGACATCCGCCCCCGCATTTTGCAACGCAGCAACCCCTTCAGTGACGGCGCCGCGAAAATCGTCGGGATCGATGGCTCGGATAGCATCCACGGTCCCGGTCTGCCAGATGACCAAAGTAGGCCTTTTTGCTTCCATCAGCTTAACGAAGGTGGTGGCAGCCTCCTCTGCCGTTTTCTTGCTCTGTATTTCTACGGAGACGTGCACGGCCTCTGATGGCGGCAGCCTTTCCCTCAGGATCGCCTGCATACGCGCCGGATAGGAGCTGTCCTCCGAAGCCGGAATCGTGGTCGAACGGCTGCCGATGACCAGGATTTCGAGGGGTTTGCCCGCTTTCACGGCATCGGCGACCTTGTGCAGCGGACTCTCGGTCGCGAGCAGGTAGGACGGCAATTCGCAGGCGGGGGGTGCGGCAGGAACGGCAGACGCAGCATCGTCCGCGCGCGCCGGGGGCGCGGCGAGACCACCGCACAGCAGGATCAGGCTCAGGAAAACCTTCGCCTTCATCAGCCCCCTCCCGCCATATCGGCGCTGCCGACGGCGCTTTTGGTTTTCGAACCGCTCTTGTCAGCTACGCGCTTGTACCACGAAATCACCCAGGCGACGCCCCACATGACCAGGATTCCCGAGAGACTAATCAGCGCATGCATGACCGCGCCGCCGGACACCTCGGCCAGGATGAAATGGCCGGCGAAGGCCAGGAAGACGCCGAGGCAGAAGATCTCCAGGGAGTGGGAGCCGCACAGGATCAGCGGCCGCAGCCAGGGCGATGTCAGGCCCGGCCAGTCCCGCGGCAGGAAGCGCACGGTGAGCGCGGCCAGCGCCAGGAAATGGGTGAAGCGCAACACGTCCAGATCGGTCTTGTCGATCGGATACATCCATTGCTCGAGCCGCTTCGGCATCAGATGGGACAATTGCGGCACGTACCAGGTCAGGGTCACGTAGAATGCCGCGACGATATAGGCGATCGCGATCCACATCATTACGGGTGAAGCCAGGATGCGCGACATGCGTCGCGCACCTCCCAGCGCGCACCATGCACCGAACACGAAAAGCAATTGCCAGGCCAGCGGATTGAACGCCCAGAAGCCGTTCGGATAGGCCGAAAAGTAGAGGTCGTATTCCCATGTAACGGCGTAGAGGATAACGGAAAGGCCGAGCGTGACGTCGGGCTTCCACTTCATCGACCAGAGGATGAAAGGCAGCGCCAGCATCAGCACGATGTAGAGCGGCAGCACGTCCATGTTCACGGGGCGGAAGCGCAACAGCAGCGCCTGCACGATGGTGACGTCGGGCTGCTTGAGGAAATCCATGATGCCCATCTCTTCGGTGTAGAGTGGGTTCTCGAACCTGGTCGCGACGTAGGAGATCTCGGCGAGGAAGATCGTGAACAGGAAGACGTGGGCGACATAGATCTGCCAGACCCGGCGCAGGATTCGCGCGGTGGCGACGACGACGCCGCTTTCCAGCATGGCGCGGCCGTAGACGAAGGCTGCGGTGTAGCCGGAGATGAAGATGAATATCTCGGTGGCATCGCTGAAGCCGTAATTGCGGATCGTGAACCAGGTCAGAAGGCTCGGCGGCAAATGGTCGATGAAGATCAGCCACAGCGCGAGCCCACGGAACAGGTCGAGCCTGAGCTCACGCTCGCCGATGGCGGGCAGCGTGATGGCCTGCGCGGCGGCGCGGGGTTTCGCAACCGCGGATTTGCCATCCGCAGTTCCCGCGATCGTCGATCCCGTCACTTGGTCGGCAATGGTCATCGGGGCCCGAAACCCTTACGCAAATCGCGACGTTAAAAGGAGTGTACCGGTCCGGTCGGCGTCTCGCAAAGCGACCAGATCACATCGAGGTGTATTTCCCTGGGGGTGTACTTCCCTTCGAATTCGGGCGGGACGATGTCGCCAAAACCGCCTCCGGCGTTTGGTTCCCGGCCGGGATTTCGTTATGATGGCAGCCATGTACCGCGCCGTGACCCGCCAGATCGAAGTGACCGTCGAGCCGAACTTTGTTCCGGAGCAGTCGTCGGCCGACCGGTCCCGGTTTTTCTGGTCCTACACCATCGTCATCACCAATTCCGGCGATGAGACCGTACAGCTCAAGACGCGGCACTGGATCATCACCGACGCCTCGGGCCGGCAGCAGGAGGTGAAGGGCGAGGGCGTGGTCGGCGAGCAGCCGATTCTGGCGCCCGGCGAGCGCTTCGAATACACCTCGGGCGTGCCGCTCTCGACCGCCTCGGGCTTCATGACCGGCCGCTACCAGATGGTCACCGAAAGCGGCGAGCGCTTCGAGATCGACGTGCCGACCTTCTCGCTCGACAGCCCGGATTTGAAGCGGGTGTTGAACTAGCGCGGTGCCGTAGGGTGGGTTAGCCCCGCGGCTGCGCGAAGCGCAGTCCGCTCGGCGTAACCCACCACGGTCTATCCGCGCCAAAGCAAGCTGGTGGGTTACGCTTCGCTAACCCACCCTACGATTCCGTGCCTAGCGGGCGAGCTCATCATACCACCCACAACTGGATGCCCCGGCTTGACCGGGGCATCCAGTACGCCGCAGCCTCTCGATTCAATCACCGCCGTCACGGAGTACTGGATCGCCCGCCCCAGTGCGCAATTGCGCACAAGGCGGGCGATGACACCGAGGATGTAGCGAGCAGCTTCCCCGACCTCGTCATTGCCAGCGCCGCGAATTAGAGGCCTACGCGTCCTCCACGCCCGCCTCATCCGGCGTGAACTCGTACACCGACGAGCAGAACTCGCAGGTGACGACGACCTTGTCGTCCTTGACCATCGCGGCGCGGTCGTCGGGCGAAAAGCTCTTCAGCATCGCGGCGACGGCGTCGCGCGAGCAGGAGCATTGCGCTTTCAGCACCAGCGGATTGAACACACGCACGCCGCGCTCGTGGAACAGGCGGTAGAGCAGCCGCTCGCCGGAAAGATCGGGATCGATCAGCTCGACATCCTCGACGGTGTCGATCAGCGAGCGCGCCTCGACCCAGGCATCGTCTTCAGCGACGCTATGCACTTCGACGCCTTCGGGCGCATCGCCGGGATGCAGATCGGCCTGCCGCGCGCGCTCCGGCGCTTTCGGCAAGAACTGCATCAGCATGCCGCCGGCGCGCCAGCGATGCTTGCCGCCGTCGTTCGAGCGCCACTCCTCGCCGACGGCGAGGCGGACGCGCGTCGGGATCTGCTCGGAGCGCAGAAAATATTCGTGGGCGGCGTCTTCGAGGCTGCCCCCGTCGAGCGCAACCAGGCCCTGATAGCGGCTCATGTCGGGGCCCTGGTCGATGGTCATGGCGAGATGGCCGCGGCCAAGCAGCGTGCCGGAATCCTTCGCCGTGCCGAGGCGCGAAGCGTCGTAGCGGGCGTAGGCGCGCAGATGGTCCGGCGCCTTGTAGTCCACCACCAGGAACGACACCGGGCCATCGGTCTGGGCCTGGAGGATGAAGCGGCCCTCGAATTTCAGCGCCGTTCCGAGCAGCGTCGTCAGCACGATGGCCTCGCCGAGCAGCTTGCCGACCGGCGCAGGATAATCGTGCTTGGTCAGGATCTCGTCGAGCGCGGGGCCAAGCCGCACCAGCCGCCCGCGCACGTCGAGCGCGTCGACCTCGTAGGGCAGCACGGCGTCATCAATGGGAACCGCCGATGGTGCGCGAACCGGGCCTTCAGGCCCGGTTTTCATGTCAGGGGATTGGAAAACCATGGCGCTTTATCTGGGGTCGGAGGGTGGAAATGGAAGGGGGGGGCGGCGGGGCGGTCTGTTCCGGATGCAGTTATGATTGCACACGATATTGCAAATTCGGTGTCGCCCCGGCGAAGGCCGGGACCCATAACCACAGGGCGTGGTTATGCGAAGATTCGCCGTTCGGTACCCCTACTTTCCGCAACCGAGAGATCACGCGGTGATGGGTCCCGGCCTTCGCCGGGACGACGGATAGTTCGTCCCGCTACTTCACCGCATCAAAACACCAGGCCAGGATGCCCTTCTGCGCGTGCAGGCGGTTTTCGGCCTCGTCGAACACGACCGATTGCGGACCGTCGATCACCTCGTCGGTGACCTCCTCGCCGCGATGGGCGGGCAGGCAGTGCATGAACAGCGCGTCGGGCTTGGCCAGCGACATCAGCTTCGAATTGACCTGGTAGGGCTTGAGCACGTTGTGGCGGTGCTCGCCCTCCTTGTCGCCCATCGACACCCAGGTGTCGGTGACGACGCAATCGGCGCCGCGCACGGCAGCTTCCGCGTCGCTGCCCAGCATGATCGGCGCGCCGGTCGCCTTGATCCAGTCGCGCATCGCCTTCTTCGGCGCGAGCTCCGGAGGGGTCGCGACATTGAGCTGAAACTTGAAGCGCTCGGCCGCGTGCGCCCAGGACGCCAGCACGTTGTTGTCGTCGCCGGTCCATGCCACGGTCTTGCCCTCGATCGGGCCGCGATGCTCCTCATAGGTCATGAGGTCGGCCATCACCTGGCAGGGGTGCGAGCGCCGGGTCAGGCCGTTGATGACGGGCACGGTGGCGTTCGCCGCGAGCTCGAGCAGCGCCTCGTGGTTGAGGATGCGGATCATGATGGCGTCGACATAGCGCGACAGCACGCGCGCGGTGTCGGCGATGGTCTCGCCGCGGCCGAGCTGCATCTCGGCACCGGTGAGCATGATCGGCTCGCCGCCGAGCTGGCGCATGGCGACATCGAACGACACCCGCGTCCGCGTCGAGGGGCGCTCGAAGATCATCGCCAGCGTCTTGCCTTCGAGCGGCTTGACCGGTTGATGCGCCTTCTGCTTCGCCTTCATGGCGGAAGACGCCGCGAGCATGCGCTTGAGCTCCGCCAGCGGCAGCTCGTTGATATCGAGAAAATGCTTTGGCGCCTTGCTCATCAGCTTGCCGCCCGCTTGGTCTGGCCGGCCGACAACGCCGCGCAGGCGCGTTCGAGCCGCGCGACGCTGTCTTCGATCTCGGCCTCAGTGACGATCAAGGGCGGCAGGAAGCGCACGACGTTGTCACCGGCCCCAACGGTGAGAAGCTTCTCACCGCGCAGCGCCGCAACGAGATCACCGGAGGGCACCACGGCCTTGATGCCGATCAAGAGCCCCTCGCCGCGGACTTCGCTGACGACGTCGCCATGGCGGTCGATCACGGAGGCGAGCTTCTGCTTCAACAGCAACGACATCTTCTGCACGTGGTCGAAGAAGCCGGGCTTGAGCATGACGTCGAGCACCGCGTTCGCAGCGGAGATCGCGAGCGGATTGCCGCCGAAGGTCGAGCCGTGCGAGCCCGGCGTCATGCCGGACGCCGCTTCCGCGGTCGCAAGGCACGCGCCGATCGGGAAGCCGCCGCCGAGCGCCTTGGCCAGCGACATCACATCGGGCGTGACGCCGAGGCGACGATGCGCAAAGAGATCGCCGGTGCGGCCCATGCCGGTCTGCACCTCGTCGAACGCCAGCAACAGGCCGCGCTCGTCGCAGAGCTGGCGCAGCGCCTTGAGGAACGCCGGCGTCGCCGAACGCACGCCGCCCTCGCCCTGGATCGGTTCGATCAGGATGCCGGCGGTCTGCGGGCCGATGGCCTTCTTCACGGCGTCAAGATCGCCATGCGGGACCTGGTCGAAGCCGTCCATCGGCGGACCAAAGCCTTCGAGATATTTTGCCGAGCCGGTCGCAGCCAGCGTCGCCAGCGTGCGGCCGTGGAAGGCGCCCTCGAAGGTGATCATGCGATAGCGGTCGGGATGGCCTTTGGCGGCGTGATAGCGGCGCACGACCTTGATCACGCATTCCAGCGCCTCGGCGCCGGAATTGCAGAAGAATACGAAGTCCGCAAAGCTCTCGCTGCAGAGCCGGGCGGCAAGTCGCTCGCCATCCGGGCTCTGGAACAGGTTCGACATGTGCCAGAGTTTCGTGGCCTGCTCCTGCAACGCCTTGACCAGCGCGGGATGGGCATGGCCGAGCGCGTTCACCGCCACGCCAGAGGTGAAATCGAGATAGCGGTCGCCGTTGGTCGCGATCAGCCAGCAGCCTTCGCCGCGCTCAAAACCGAGGTCGGCCCTGGCGAAAACGGGGAGCAAATGCGGCGCTGCGCTGTTGGTCATGACGGTCACTTGGATGTTGCGGACGGACTGAGCGTGCATCACGCAACGCACCATTGACCGGCCCGGAAAACGAAACGTGCCGCCTTTTAAGGGCGGCACGCGTCACTATCTTATGCCTGGTAAAACGGGTGTCAATGCCGCCCGGAAAGCCTCACGAAACGCTGAATCCGTAGTCTTGCGGTGTCGATTTTGCGGTTTTTTGGCCACGGAACATGTGGAAGCGAGTCGGCGGACTCTTGCGCGTGAGTCACGCCATATTGTAGCGTTTGGCTTGTCAGATACGACATCTCGTGCAGGCGGTTCTGATCTCTAAGTCCTCATGTACCGGCGTAAACGTTCGGGCGCACTTCGCGCGCCCGGCGAGCCTTAAGGGATTCTGGCGGCACGGGTTTTTCAAGGCTTAGGCATTCGCTGTGAGGCCCCGATATGGCAGGCGCGCAGCGAGGGAAAGGGTGCAATGACGGTTTTGACCTGGTCCGATGATCGCGTCGAGCAGCTGAAAAAGCTCTGGGAGGCCGGACTTTCGGCCAGCCAGATCGCGGCGGAGCTCGGCAATGTGACCCGCAACGCCGTGATCGGAAAGGTGCACAGGCTTGGCCTGTCCGGCCGCGCCAAGAGCCCCTCTTCGGCCGCGCCCCGGCCGCGTAAGGCGCGTCCGGCACAGCACATGATGCGGGTGAGCCGCCCGATCTCGCGCGGCAACACCGCGTTGGCGCAGGCCTTCGAGGTCGAGGTGGAGGCCGAGCCGGTCACCTACGACAACGTGGTGCCGATGAGCCAGCGGCTGTCGCTGCTGGAATTGAACGAGGCGACCTGCCACTGGCCGGTCGGCGATCCCTCGAGCCCGGATTTCTTCTTCTGCGGCGGCAAGGCGCTGTCGGGCCTTCCCTATTGCGCCCAGCACTCGCGTGTCGCGTACCAGCCGGCGGCCGATCGCCGGCGCGCACCGGCCAAGCCGGGCCCGCGGTGAGTTAGCGGATATAGTCGTCCGTTAAAATGCCGCCATCACACGATGGCGGCTCGACACACTCCGATGTCGTCCCGGCGAAGGCCGGGACCCATAACCACCAGCAGATGTGGTTACAGGGATTCGGAGTTACCCTTCTCGCACAAACAATTGCGTCCTCGGGTTATGGGTCCCGGCCTTCGCCGGGACGACACCGATATCGTGGCGACAGCTCGCCAAACCAACTCGCTCTAGCCTACGTCTGCTCCGCCTTCGCGAAGCGATCGTCCAGCGCGTAGCCGGCGCCGCGCACGGTGCGGATCGGGTCCTGTTCGCGGCCGAGATTGAGCAGCTTGCGCAGGCGACCGATGTGCACGTCGACGGTGCGTTCGTCGATATAGATGTCGCGGCCCCAGACGCTGTCGAGCAGCTGCTCGCGCGAGAACACGCGACCGGGATGCTCCAGGAAGAACTCCAGCAGGCGATATTCGGTCGGGCCGAGATCGATCGGACGGCCCGAGCGCGCCACGCGGCGCTTGTCGCGATCGAGCTCGATGTCGCCAAAGGCGAGCACGGTGGCCAACCGCTCCGGGCTGGCGCGCCTGAGCAGGCCCTTCACGCGCGCGAGCAGCTCCGGCACCGAGAACGGCTTGACGATGTAGTCGTCGGCGCCGGTCGCAAGCCCGCGCACCCGCTCGCTCTCCTCGCCGCGGGCGGTGAGCATGATGATCGGAAGCTGCTTGGTCTCGGGCCGGGTGCGCAGCCGCCGGCACAGCTCGATGCCGGACAGCCCTGGCAGCATCCAGTCGAGTACGATCAGGTCGGGGATATGCTCCTTGAGGCGGGTGTCGGCGTCGTCGCCGCGCATCACCGTCTCGACGTCATAGCCGTCGCCTTCGAGGTTGTAGCGGAGAAGCTCGGTCAGGGCTTCCTCGTCCTCAACCACCATAATGCGTGCGCCCATGTGGTCGTCGCTCCTCAAGCCTTAAGTGTTCGGGACCGTCGTGGCGAAGGTCGTCATGTCGCCCTTCGGTCGCTTGTCGGTCATCGCCTGACCTTCGATCATGTAGAATACGGTCTCGGCGATGTTGGTGGCGTGGTCGCCGATCCGCTCGATGTTCTTGGCACAGAACATCAGGTGAATGCAGAACGAGATGTTGCGCGGATCCTCCATCATGTAGGTGAGGAGCTCGCGGAACAGCGAGGTGCAGATGGCGTCGACTTCCTCGTCGCCCTTCCACACCGCCATCGCCGCCGGCAGATCATGCGCGGCATAGGCGTCCAGCACCGACTTGACCTGCTGCTGCACGAGGTCGGTCATGTGCTCGAGGCCGCGGAACAGCTTGAGCGGATGGAAATCCGTCTCCAGCGCCGCGACGCGCTTGCCCATGTTCTTGGCGAGATCGCCGATGCGCTCGAGATCGGTCGCGACGCGCATGGCGCCGACGATCTCGCGCAGATCGACCGCCATCGGCTGGCGGCGGGCGATGGTGAGCACGGCGCGCTCCTCGATCTTCTTCTGGAGCGCGTCGATCTCGACGTCGGTCGCGACCACGCGCTGGCCGAGCGCAACGTCGCGGCGGATCAGCGCATCGACGGAATCGACGATCATGCGCTCGGCAATCCCGCCCATCTCCGCGACCAGGCGCGTAAGCTCCTGGAGGTCGGTGTCGAAGGCCTTTGCGGTATGTTCGGAAGCCATATCCTGTCTCCTCAGCCGAACCGGCCGGTGATGTAATCCTGCGTACGCCGATCGGTCGGCGACGTGAAGATCTTGCTGGTGTCGTCGAACTCGATCAACTCGCCGAGATACATGAAGGCGGTCTTGTCGGAGACGCGGGCCGCCTGCTGCATGTTGTGGGTGACGATGGCGATCGTGTAGTTCTCGGAGAGCTCCTGGATCAGCTCCTCGACCTTGGCGGTCGAGATCGGGTCCAGCGCCGAGCAGGGCTCGTCGAACAGGATCACCTCGGGCCGCACCGCCACCGTGCGGGCGATGCAGAGGCGCTGCTGCTGGCCGCCGGAGAGCGACAGGCCGGACGCATTGAGCTTGTCCTTGACCTCGTTCCACAGCGCGCCGCCGCGCAGCGCCTTCTCGACGCGGTCGTCCATCTCGGACTTCGAGATCTTCTCATAGAGACGGATGCCGAAAGCGATGTTCTCGTAGATCGTCATCGGGAACGGCGTCGGCTTCTGGAACACCATGCCGACGCGCGCGCGCAGCAGATTGAGGTCGAGCTTGGTGTCGAGGATGTTGGTCTGGTCGAGCATCAGCTGGCCGGTGGCGCGCTGGCCCGGATAGAGGTCGTACATCCGGTTGAAGATGCGCAGCAGGGTCGACTTGCCGCAGCCCGACGGGCCGATGAACGCCGTGACGCGATTGGTGCCGAGCGTCAGGTTGATGTTCTTAAGCGCATGGTGCTCGCCGTAATAGAAGTTGAGATTGCGCACGGTCACCTTGGGCGGCGCCTCGGGCAGCGTCGGCGACTGCGGGAGCCCGCCGGCTGCGCTCATCGATACGGAAAGATCACTCATTTTGCGGTCCTCTCGGCGCCAAGGATGCGCGCGCCAATGTTCAGGGCAAGCACGGTCAGGGTGATGAGCAGCGCCCCGCTCCACGCCAGCTGCTTCCAGTAGGCGTATGGGCTCTGCACGAAGTTGTTGATGGTGACCGGCAGGTTGGCCATCGTCTTGGTCAGGTCCAGGCTGAAGAACTGGTTCGACAGCGCGGTGAACAGCAACGGCGCGGTTTCGCCGGCGACACGGGCGGTCGCGAGCAGCACGCCGGTGATGAGGCCCGCGCGCGCCGAGCGATAGGCGATCCGCTTGATCACCAGCGAGCGCGGCAGACCGAGCGCGGATGCCGCCTCGCGCAACGCGTTCGGCACCAAGAGCAGCATGTCCTCGGTCGTGCGCAGCACCACCGGGATCACGATGACGGCGAGCGCGAGGCAGCCCGCGATCGCCGAGAAGCCGCGCATCGGCACCACCACCGCGCCATAGATGAACAGGCCGATGATGATCGAGGGGGCCGAGAGCAGGATGTCGTTGATGAAGCGGATCACCGAGGTCAGCTTGTCGTTGCGGCCGTATTCGGCGAGATAGGTGCCGGCGAACATGCCGAGCGGCGCACCGATGCCGACGCCGATCACCGTCATCAGCAGCGAGCCGACGATGGCGTTGAGCAGGCCGCCGTCAGTCGAGCCGGGCGGCGGCGTGTTCTCGGTGAAGATCTGGACGTTGAGTCCGGCCACGCCGTTGTAGAGCAGCGTGACCAGGATCAGCGCGAGCCAGGTGACGCCGAAGGCGGCGGCGGCCATGCAGAGCCCGCGGATGACGAAGTCCTTGCGGCGGCGGCGTGAATAGATCGGGTTCATGGCGTCAGTTCCCCGCCTTCTTTTCCAGCCGCATCAGCATCAGCCGCGCCGCGGCGAGCACGAAGAACGTCAGCACGAACAGCAGCAGGCCGAGCAGGATCAGGCCGGACTGGTGCAGGCCATCGCTTTCGGCGAATTCGGATGCGATCGCCGCCGAGATCGTGGTGCCGGGGGCGAAGATCGACCCCGAGATGCGGAACGAGTTGCCGATGATGAAGGTCACCGCCATGGTCTCGCCGAGCGCGCGTCCGAGCGCCAGCATGATGCCGCCGATCACGCCGACACGGGTGTAGGGGATCACCACGCTGCGGACGACTTCCCAGGTGGTGCAGCCGACGCCGTAGGCGGCCTCTTTGAGAACCGGCGGCACCGTCTTGAACACATCGACCGAGATCGCGGTGATGAAGGGCAGCACCATGATCGCGAGGATCAGCGCGGCGTTGAACAGGCTGAGATAGGACGGCGGGCCGGCGAAGATCGCGCCGAGCACGGGAATGCCGTCGAAAATCTTGATCATGAAGGGCTGGAAGCTGTTGGCCAGGAACGGGCCCAGCACGAAGAAGCCCCACATGCCGTAGATGATCGAGGGGATGCCGGCGAGCAGCTCGATCGCCATGCCGATCGGGCGGCGCAGCCATTGCGGGCACAGCTCGGTCAGGAAGATCGCAATGCCGAGACCGACCGGGATGGCGATCAGCATCGCGATGAAGGAGGTGACGAGCGTGCCGTAGATCGGTCCGAGCGCACCGAGCACCGGCGGATCGGCCGACGGCGCCCAGCGCTGCGTCCACAGGAACGACAGGCCGAACTCCTTCATCGCCGGGAAGGCGCCGACGATCAGCGACATGATGATGCCGCCAAGGATGAGCAGCACGGAGATCGCGCTCAGTCGCGTGATCCAGTAGAAGGTGACGTCACCCAGCTTGAACGCGCTCAACGCCCTGGCGCGATCATAAGGTCCGGCGGCATCAACCACGTTGCTCTCGACAGCCATCTCAGCCACGCCGATCCCCTGTACCCGTTTATATACGCTTGTTGTCAGTCTTGTTGTGGGTCTTGCGCTCCGGATGCGGCGCGAGGCGCACCCGGAGCGGACGTCTTGCAGATCCCGGCGCTGTGGCCGGGAAAAGAGCGCCTTAGCTCTTGATGTCGGCAGACCAAGTCTTCTCGATCAGCTTCACGACGCTCTCCGGCATCGGGATGTAGTCGAGCTCTTCGGCCGCCTTGGCACCGTTCTTGAACGCCCAGGTGAAGAACTTGAGGGCTTCCTTCGAGGCCGCCTTGTCGGTCGCATCCTTGTGCATGAGGATGAAGGTCGCCGCCGTGATCGGCCAGGACTTGTCGCCGGGCTGGTCGGTCAGGATGACGTAGTAGCCGGGAGCCTTGGCCCAGTCGGCGTTGGAGGCGGCCGCCTGGAAGGCTTCGACCGTCGGCTGCACCGTCTTGCCGCCCTTGTTGACGAGGCCGGTGTAGGTCAGCTTGTTCTGCTTGGCATAGGCATACTCGACGTAGCCGATCGAGTTCTTGGTCTGGCCGATGTTGCCGGAGACGCCTTCGTTGCCCTTGGCGCCGACGCCAACCGGCCACTCGACGGCGGTGCCCTCACCGACCTTGCTCTTCCAGTCCGCGCTGGCCTTGGAGAGATAGTTGGTGAAGTTGAAGGTCGTGCCCGAACCGTCGGAGCGACGAACCACGGTGATCGCGTCCGAGGGGAGCTTCACGTTCGGATTGAGCTTCTTGATGGCCGGATCATCCCACTTGGTGATCTTGCCGAGATAGACGCTGGCAAGCGTCTCGCCGTCGAACACCAGCTCGCCCGGCTTCACACCCTCGATGTTGACGACGGGAACGATGGCACCCATCACCATCGGCCACTGAACGAGGCCGTCCTTCTCGAGCTGCTCGGCCTTGAGCGGCGCGTCGGTCGCACCGAAGGTCACGGTCTTGGCCTGGATCTGCTTGATGCCGCCGCCGGAACCGATCGACTGGTAGTTCAGACCGTTGCCGGTCTCCTTCTTGTAGGCGTCAGCCCACTTGGAATAGATCGGGAACGGGAACGTCGCACCGGCGCCGGTGATGTCGGCAGCAAAGGCTGCCGTCGTCGATGCGGCGACCAAGCCAGCAGCGACGATAGTTTTGAGGAAATTCATGCTGGTCTCCATACAGGGGAACGAAGCGCATTCCGCGCCCGATCGCGCTCCCCGCACCGCCCCTTTAGGAGCGGTCGGCTGTGCTTTTACGAAGGTTTCGTGACAGTCGGATGACAGGCTTAAGCAACTGAAATCATTTAGATTTCAGTTTAGAGCCGGGGGCCTTGCCTGGGGAAAACAAGCGGTGAAAGTGGCGCCCTGCCTGGGCACGCTTTCAATCAAAAGCCGGCCGCGATGGCGGTTAAGAATATGTTTCACCAACGATAATCCGAGCCCCGTGCCGCCCTGCGAGCGGCTGTCGCCGACGTCGACCCGGTAGAAGCGCTCGGTCAGCCGCGGCAGGTGCTCGGGCGCGATGCCGGGGCCGAAATCGCGCACCAGGACCCGGATTTCCTGGGTTCCATCAGGCGCTGCGCCTGATATCAGCGACACGATGATGCGACCGCCCGAGGCGCCGTATTTGAGGGCGTTCTCGATCAGGTTTTCGAACAGGCGCAGCAGTTCCTCGCGGTCGCCGGCGATCATCACCGGCGCCTCCGGCAGGTCGGTCTCGACATCGACCTGGCGTTCCCGCGCCAGCGGCTCGAGCCCGTCGGCGACCTGGAGAATGATCGGCAGGAGGTCGACCAGGGTGTCGGGCCGCACATGGGCGGACAGTTCCACCCGCGACAGCGACAAGAGATCGTCGATCAGGCGCGCCATGCGGGTGGCCTGATTGTGCATGATGCCGAGGAAGCGCTCGCGCGCCTTGGGATCGTCCTTGGCCTGGCCCTGGAGCGTGTCGATGAAGCCGGACAGCGCGGCGAGCGGCGTGCGCAACTCGTGGCTGGCATTGGCGACGAAATCGGCCCGCATTTCCTCGACCCGGCGCAGCGGCGTCTGGTCGTGGAAGGTCATCAGCATGCATTTGTCGGCGCCGCCGAAGGCGGTCGGCACCGGCACCGGCGTGATGATCAGCTCCATCCAGCGATCGACCGGCACATGATCGAGATAGGTCGCACGCCGCGGCTCGGTGGTGGCGATCGACTCGCGCAGCGCCGTGATGATCTCCGGCGAGCGCAATGCAAACTGGGCGAGCTCGTTCCGGCGCAGCGCCGGCGCGAGCTGGGCGGCGGCGGCGTTGAGATGGATGACGCGGCCAGCGCGGTCGAGCAGCACCGCCGGATCCGGCATGCCGGCGACGACCGCGGCCACCGCCGCGCTCTCGACCGGGTTGACCCGGCGGGTGTCGTCGCGCGAGGCGGCGGTGTCGTGCAGGCGCCAGGGGATCAGCGCCGCCGCGGCGATGCAGAGGAAAACCGCGACGGCCCGCATCACCGACAATTCGCCGAGCGAGACCACCACCGACAGCGCCAGCGCCGCGGCGATCAGGATGATGGTCGAGTGCCGCAGCCGGTCGGACCAGGGCTGGGCGGGGGGAGAAGATGGGGCGTCGATCGCCATCGGGGCGGGCTTCTCCTAGGGGCTTGCGCCGATCAGGCGCCGCTGTCGCTGCGCTCTCTCACATAGGCTGCTTCAGGCGCCGGGCCGGGATCGAGCTTGAGCGCGGCCTGCTGCAGGCGCTTCGATCGCGCCCCGATTATAACTTCGCGAAACGTCAGCAAGATTACAGATATGACAAAGGGGGACAGATAATAGAGGACGCGGAACAGGAGCATGCCGCCCAGCAGCTCCTCGCGGTCCATCTGCCAGAGGCCGACCAGCATGGCGGCGTCGAACACCCCGAGGCCCCCTGGGGAGTGGCTGGCGAAGCCGAGCAGCGTCGCCGAGACGAAGATCACCGCGACGACGACGAAGCCGAGATTGGGCTCATCCGGGACCAGCACGTACATCGCGAGCGCGCAGAAGCCGAGATCGATGATGCCGATGGCGATCTGGAGCAGCGTCAGCGGGCCGCCCGGCAGCACCACCGTCCAGGGCCCGCGGCCGACCACCCGCGGCTGGGTCCAGACCCAGACCACATAGCCGATCAGCGCGACGATGATCATCATCGCCAGCGTCCGGTTCAGCCAGGGCGGGAGCTGGTCGATCGAGGCCGCCGCCTCCGGATGATAGGAGATGCCGAGGCCCAGCACGGCGGCATTGCCGAGCCAGAAGGTCAGGCCGGCGAGGAAACAGATCTTGGCGACGTCGATCGCGTTGAGGCCGTAGGCCGAATAGATCCGGTAGCGCACCGCGCCGCCGGTGAAGACGCTGGCGCCGACATTGTGGCCGATCGAGTAGCTGGTGAAGGCGGCGAGCGCGTTGATGCGATAGGGCACGTGGGCATGGCCGATCGCGCGCACGGCAAACAGGTCGTAGAAGGTCAGGGTGAAATAGCCCGCCGCAACGAACAGCGCCGCCATCGCAATCTGGCGCGGCTCGGTGCTCTTGATCGCTTCGATCACCTCGTTGGAGTCGATGCCTCGCAGCATGTGATAGAGCACATAGCAAGCGATGCCGATGACCGCGACGCTGATCACAACGCCAAGCTTATGCAGGATTTGCTTCTGGCGCAGAAACGACATCGCTCTGCGTATGGCTTCCAGCATCTAGACCTCGAACAACGCTTCAGCGGCCAGGGCGGCCGGCGAACTGGCGGACGACGCACATGCACTCAACGAACCCTTGCCGCCGGCTCCGGCATCGCGCAGGCCCCCTACCCCTCCACTAGCGCGTTTTCGGGCGGAGTGGAATTCGCCAATACGAACAAAATCACGTGCCTTCAATATTTTAGGCAGGCTTGCGGGCTCAGGATGCACGGTTTGGCGCTTTCGGCGGCAAGTTCGACGACAAGGCTGACGCGAATCTCCGTGGCAATCCTGCGCAGGGGCCATGAAGTTTTGATGATTTCGGCCGCACAATGTTCCGTCACGTTTTAAGCCGACATCAATCTATGGGCCGCGGCCACCTGTTGAAAGAGGGGGCAATCCCGGGTTGTTCACGGATTTTCCGGTAGGCCGAAAGGCAGCGGCACTTGGCGGTTTCCTGGCGGCCTCCTGGGCTACCTCTTGGGCGGCCTAAGGGGCGGTCAGATAGCCGCGATCGTAGGCACCGGCCTGGTCTTCAAAAATCGCCATGGCCGTCGTCATCCGGCGGAAGCCGAGACGTTCGTAAAAGCCCTCCTTGCCGGGGACGGCATAGAGAATGATCTTGCGATGTCCGCCGCATCGCGCAAGCAGCCGCTCGATGATCCCGCGGCCGAGGCCCTGCCCCTGACAGTCTGGGTGCACCGCGACATCACAGAGATAAGCGCAATCGCGGCCGTCCGCCAGCACGCGTCCGGCCCCGACCAGCCGACCTTCGTCGTAAGCGAAGGCCCGAAACATGCTGTTGCCGAACACCAGCGCGAGATCCGCCGGTGCCTTGTTGCCGAGCGGAGCAATGCGGTAAAGCGCCGAAAGCTCGCTCCAGTCGATGCCAACGAGGTCGTCGCTCCAAACAATCGGCATCGGCGCCTTCCCCCGGATCAGTGCCGCGCGGCGGTGACGGCGGCGACGATGTCGTCAGTGCCGGGAAAATGGCCCTTGCTGCGGCTGGCGACAATCCTGTCGCCGACCTTGACCTGGAAGATCCCGCCCTTGCCAGGCACGAGCTCGGACTCCAGTGCCAATTGCCGGCGCAGCGCGGCGGCAACGTCCTTCGCACGCTTCTCATAGCCGCATGGGCGGCAATAGATGATCGTCACGTCCGACATCCCGTCCTCCTCAAGCTGCGAGCTGCGCGCGCATCGCTTCGATGCCGGCGATCCAGCCGGCGACAGAGCGGCCGATCGCCTCAGCGTGATCCTCCTGGAGAAAATGCAGTCCCGCTCCGAGGCGAACCAGCGCGCAGTGCTTCAGCGTGGACGCGAACCGCGCAGCGAATTCGGGCGAGACAAGCGCGCCCGGCTCGCCCGCGAACAGCAGCTTTGGATAGGACGACGCAGCCAGCGCCGCATGCGCGGACTGGAGCGCTGCATAGACATCGGCGGGCTCGCCGGCGATGGGCAGCTCGCGGGGCAAGGCGAGAACGGGACGGCGGCTCTGCGGTGTCGGGAACGGCGCTCGGTAGGGCGCCATTTCCGCCTCGCTCAGCTTGCGCACGATGCCGCCGGGCAGGACGCGTTCGACGAACGCATTGGCCTCCAGGATCAACGCCTCGCCCTCGCCCGGCATCCTGAATTTGCGGAACGCGGCCCTCGCGGCTTCGGCGTGGTCCTGCTCCTCTGCGACCTCGGTGTGGTGGAAATCCTGCCAGGTCGGCATCGGGCGGATGAACTCCATGAAGGCGACGCCGCGGACGAGATCCGGCCGGCGCGCGGCGAGATGGAATGCGAGCGCCGTGCCCCAGTCCTGCGCCACCAGATAGGCGGAGGAGATGCCACGCTCTTCGATGAATGCGTCGAGATAACGGACATGGTCGAAGAAGCGATACGCGATGTCGGGCTTGGCGGATTGGCCGAAGCCGACGAGATCGGGCGCGATGCAACGGGCGACCGGCGACACCAGCGGCAGTATGTTGCGCCAGATGTGCGACGAGGTCGGATTGCCGTGCAGAAAGAGCGCGACCGGGGCATCATCCGCACCCGTCTCGCGATACGCCATGGTGCTTCCCAGAACAGACGCGTTGCGGATATCGATCTCGGTTGGCTTGCTCATTTCGGCTCCCTGAACACGGTTTGAAATGCGATGGTCTTGAATCGCTCGAGCGCGGTGGGATTGCGATCGACCTTCATGCGCAGGATCGCGCCCTGCCAGGACGCGAGCAGAAAGTCGGCAAGCTCCTCCGGCTCGAAATCCGGGGCGATCTCACCGCGCGTCTGAGCCTCTGCAATGCAGCTGGCGAACGGCACGCGCCATTCGGCAAAAATGTCGGCGAGGCGCGCGCGCAGCACTTCGCTGCTTCCGGACGCCTCCAGGCTGAGATCGCCGATCAGGCAGCCGCGGCCGTAGCCGTCGGCCTCGAGCCGGCCCGTGATGATGTCGAGGTAGCGCCTCAGCCGCGCGCGCGGCGTCAGCGAGCTGTCCTCAAGGGCCTCTGCGACCAGCCCCCTGGTGGTGTCGAAGTAGCGGTCGAGCACCTCGGAGGCGAACGCCTCCTTGGAGCGGAAATGGTTGGTAAAGGAGCCCTGCGGCGCGCCCGCCGCAGCGGTGACGTCGCGCACGCTGGTGCCGTGATAGCCGGTCCGGAACATGACCTTCAGGCCGGCCTCGAGGATGGCGACTTTGAGCGAGGGCTTTGGCATGAGTGGAATAATACGTACGTACGTATTATAGTCAAGCGCAGTTTGATCACTCGGCGATTTCACACTCCGATCAAGCCGTTATCGCAATGTTGGATCCAGGACTGATGGGATCAGCCGCGCCTGGCGCGCGGATGGCTGTACGTTCCCTCCCCCCTTGCGGGCAGGGCTATCGCATATGGTGTGCACGATGCGGCGGCATCCGCGCTGGGCTCCCTCTTCCGCTTGCGGGGGAGGGCTGGGGTGGGGGTGTCTCCGCGGCGGGATTGTTGAGGATTACGGTGGATGTCCCTGCGTGGTGAGAACCCTCACCCGCCGCGCGCGGGACGATGCTTCGCATCGCCCGGGGCGCGTCGGCCTCTCCCGCAAGCGGGAGAGGCGGAGCAAGCCCGCGAACAATCCTCGTGAAATTCACATGCGATAACCCTGCTCTTGCGGCGGAGGGGAGCGAGCGAGCGATGGCCACCTCGCTCAAATCACGCGAACCAAGGGCTCAGGCCGCAGGCTGACTCCGCGAGACCACCCGGTCGCGCAGCCACGCGCCGACGGTGCAGCCGACCAAGTAGCAGGCGAACATGATGAGCCCGAGGTCGAGCCAGTAGCCGAAGCGGCCGGGGACCACATGGGCGAACGAGGCCGCGACCAGGGCGGCGGCGAGCACGGCAAGCCAGCGCGCGGTCACTTTCGAGGTGCCGTTGCCGCGCTGGACCACCGAAATCCAGCCCATCGCCAGCCCCAACAGCAGCGATCCGATCAGCCAACCCACATGAAACGAGACGAGATAGGGCATCGTCACCTCACCAGAAATTCGATGCGGCGGTTCTGCGCCTTGCCGTCGTCAGTCTCGTTGCCGGCCACGGGCTGGGTGCTGCCATAGCCGACCGCGGTGAAGCGGTTGGCGGGCAGGCCGGCCTTGACCAGATAATCAATCACCGCCTGCGCGCGCTTCTCCGAGAGAGCCTGGTTGAAGGCGTCCTCACCGTCGGCATCGGTGTGGCCTGCGACCTCGATATTGGTGGTGGGACAGCGCAGCGCCGTCTCGATGAGATGATCGAGAACGCCGGCGGAGTCCGGATCGATGTCGGCGCGCTTGGTTGCGAAGCGGATCTTGCCTTTCCCCAAGAGGTCCGAGAACAATTGCTGGCAGACCGTGCCGTCCACCGGGCCCGCCGCGGGCTTCACCGTGATCTCCGGCTTGTACTGCCAGTTCTTGGGAAAATCCTTGCCGAGGCCTGCGCGGATGTCGTTGGCGGCGCCCTCGTAGAGCGCATCGCCCGACAGCTTCACCTCGCGGTCGGAGACGACGAGCGTACCGGTCGACAACCGTGACAGCGCGCCGAGCGCTGCGACCACGGCGGTGTTGAAGGAGCCGGGCGCGCCGATGCTGGCCTTGAGATTGTCGACGACCTTCTCGTTGAAGAATTTTCGCGACGCGCCGGTGGCGATCGTGGCGTGGACGTTGTTGTCGGGCACGTAGCCGGTCAGCGTCACCGTCGCGGCCACCGGATCCTTGTAGGCCTGGAAGATGTAGGGCGGCGCCTTGATGTCGTTGGCGGCGACCGAGAACCCCTCGGGCAGGTTCTTCAGCGCAGCCGCAATCGCCTCGCGGCCGCCGAGCTCGCGCGCCATGCCGGACAGATTGACCTTGGTGTCGGAGATCGTGATCTTGCCGTCCTTCAGCTTGCCGATCTGATCGAGCAGCAGCATCGCGGCAGCCTCGAAACGCGGCGGTGCGCCGCGCGCCAGGCCCATTTGATCGGCCACCTCGACCCCGCCGACCTCCTTGCGCGCCGCCTCCGTCAGCCGGCCCTTCATCGACGGCAGCGGCGCGGAGCCCGACAGCGTCACCCGCACCACGTCGCGCTCGGCGTTCCAGACGAACGGTTTCGCCTCGGGAACAAGGCGGGTCCGGTCATCGACCAGGCGCACGCCGGGGACGGTCTCGACCGCCATGACCGCGTCGCGGCGACCCTCCTCGGAGAAGGCGTCCGCGGCCAGACCGACGTCGCGGCCGTCCACCGCGATCCGGGTCTTGTCCAGAACCGTGTCCTTGAGCGCGGCCGAACTGCGGGCGGAAAGGTCCGCCTCGACCGGCAGCGTGTTGTTCCAGGCCGCAAATCCCCACATGACGGCCAGGGGGATCAGCCCTGGCCACCATTTGCTGGCCCACCTGAAAAGCTTTTGCATTCGACGACCCGAACTCTGGAACCGGAGACAAAACAAACCCTTGGCAGGCTGTCAAACCGGAAATGGCGGCCCTCCGAAGGCCTGGCGTGGACAATTGGAATAACTTTTTCTTCAAGGGTCACCCCCTAAGTTGAGGGCGGAATGCCAGGGGCGGCCAGCCGGGTACATGAAACAACTCCGTAACAACGTCATCCGCGCCGGGCTGGGAGCACTCTATTTCAGCGGGGCGCACCACCTGTTGCGCCCGCTTCTGTCGGGCGTCGGCGCCATTTTCATGCTGCACCACGTGCGGCCGGCCCGCGAGGGCGCGTTCCAGCCGAACCGCCATCTCGAGGTCACCCCCGATTTCCTGCGCGCGACCCTCTGCCATCTGCGCGCGCGCGAGATCGACATCGTCGGCATGGACGAGCTGCACGAACGACTCGTGCAAGGCCGGTTCGACCGCCGCTTTGCGGCCTTCACTCTCGACGACGGCTACCGCGACAATCTCGAATTTGCGCTGCCGGTGCTGCGCGAATTTGACGCGCCTCTGGCCGTCTACGTCGCCAGCGATTTCGCCGAAGGCACCGGCCGGCTGTGGTGGACCGCGCTCGAGGCCGTGATCGCCAAAACCGACCAGATCGAGGTGCAGATCGGCAACTCTGCGCTGCGGCTCGATGCGACGACATCGGCGACAAAGCAGGCGGCGTTCGACCGCCTGCACGACTGGTTGCGCGCGCTGCCGGGCGAGCATGATCTCAAGCGCGAGATCGAGGCGCTCTGCACCAAATACGGCGTCGACATCGCCGCGCTGTGCCGCGGCCTCTGCCTGTCCTGGGACGAGGTGAAGCAGCTCGCCGCCGATCCGCTGGTCACGATCGGCGCGCACACCATCAGCCATTGCAATCTCGCCAGGCAGAGCGAGGAGATCGCCGCGCAGGAGATGGCCGTGAGCCGGGTGCGGATCGAGCAGGTGCTGGAGCGTCCGGTGCTGCATTTCGCCTATCCCTATGGCGACCGCGAGGCGGCGGGCGAGCGTGAATTCGCGCTGGCCTCGGCCGCGGGCTTCAAGACCGCGGTGACGACGCGGCCCGGCATGCTGTTCGCCGAGAACGCGAGCCACATGACCGCGCTGCCGCGCGTCTCGCTCAACGGCAATTACCAGGACACGCGGATCCTGCCGGTGCTGACCTCGGGTGCGGCGACAGCGATGTGGAACGGCTTTCGAAGATTTGCGGCGGCTTGATCGTCGTCCCGGCGAAGGCCGGGACCCATACCGCGTGATTTCTCGATTGCGATCGGTATCAATCCCGAACGACCAGCCTTCGCCAAACGTCTCCCTGTGGTTATGGGTCCCGGCCTTCGCCGGGACGACACTGAGTTGGTTGAACGGCTGACGCAACACACTCCCACCGTTCCTTGACTCCCTCCCCCTCCCCGCTCAAAACGTCGCCAAACCAAAGGGAGGCATCATGTTCAACGATTTGTTCTCGCTCAAAGGCCGCGTCGCGCTGGTGACCGGCGGATCGCGCGGCATCGGCAAGATGATCGCGGCGGGGTTTCTCAGCGCAGGCGCTGCCAAGGTCTACATCACCGCGCGCAAGGCCGGGCCGTGCGAGGCGACGGCGAAAGAGCTCTCCGCGCAATATGACGGCGAATGCATCGCGCTGCCGATCGACATCTCGACGGTCGAAGGCTGCGACAGGCTGGCTGGCGAAATCATCAAGCTGGAGCCGAAGCTCGACATCCTCGTCAACAATGCGGGAGCTGCCTGGGGCGCGGAGTTCGATGAATTCCCGGAGAGCGGCTGGGACAAGGTGATGGACCTCAACGTCAAGTCGCTGTTCTTCCTGACCAAGGCGCTTGCCGCACCGCTGCGCGCGGCGGCAAGCGCGGAGCGGCCGGCGAAGGTGATCAACATCGCTTCGGTCGACGGCATCTTCGTCAATCCGAGCGAGACCTATTCCTACGCCGCCAGCAAGGCCGCCGTGATCCATCTGACCCGGCGCCTGGCGACGAAACTGATCAAGGACAACATCAACGTCACCGCGATCGCACCGGGCGCGTTCAAGTCCGACATGAACCGGGCCGCGCGCGACCATTCGGACGATGTCGCCAAGCGCATTCCGGCGCACCGCATCGGAACCGACGAGGACATGGCAGGCGTGGCGATCTATCTCGCCTCGCGCGCGGGCGATTATGTGGTCGGCAACACCATCGCGGTGGATGGCGGCGTGGTCTACGCGAATGCGGGGCTGGAGATCGCGGGGTAGTCGGCGGGGTGATTGCGGCCCGGACGGTCCGCTCCCTCGCCCCGCTCTTGCGGGGAGAGGGTTGGGGTGAGGGGCTTCTCTCCCCACGGGAGACTGAAGCCGCACCTGTACCCCCTCACCCGGATCACATCTGCGATGTGATCCGACCTCTCCCAACAAGCGGGGAGAGGTGAAGAAGAAGAGCCTTACGACTCGATCTTCACATACTCGAAATCGCCGGGCTTGTTGTCGATGCCGACTTTCGGCGGCGAGATCCAGGAGGCGAACTGGCCGGTCTCGGTGACGGGCTGCATCAGCGAGGAGATGAAGTCGCCGTCGGCGGTCGAGGGCAGCCAGTCGTCCTTGCGCTTCGCCCAGGTGGCGTCGTCGATCAAAATGCCGTCCGGCGTCGCGTGCACGTCCTTGAACTCGCCGATGTGGCGGTGGAAGGCGACGTTCGGAAGCGTCAGCTTGAAGTCGTAGCCCGCGGTCGAGATCACCTTGTTCCAGCGCAGCATGCCCTTGACGCAATCCTGGCTGTAGTCGTCGCGCAGGCGCATGTTGAGCGCGGTCAGCGCCGGCTCGTCGACCAGCTTGATCTCGCCGTCGATGAACTTGAGCACCGGATAGGTCGCGTTCTTGAGCTGGTGATCGTCGTCGATCTGGGTCTCGTGATAGCGGCCCTTGATGCCGGTGTTGAAGGCGTTGGCCGCGTTGGTCGAGACCTCCGAGCCGAACAGGTCGAGCGACAGCGTATAGTGCAGGTTCAGCTTCTTCTGGATGGTCGGCAGGTCGATCACGCCGAGCGCGCGGACCTTTGCGATGTCGGTCGGATCGGTGATGCCGGCTTCCCGCATCGCATCGCAGGTGCGCTGCACGACGCGGGTGATGCCGGTCTCGCCGACGAACATGTGGTGCGCTTCCTCCGTCAGCATGAAGCGGCAGGTGCGCGACAGCGGATCGAAGCCCGACTGCGCGAGCGAGTGCAGCTGCATCTTGCCGTCGCGGTCGGTGAAGTAGGTGAACATGAAGAAGGACAGCCAGTCCGGCGTCGCCTCGTTGAAGGCGCCCAGCATACGCGGCGCATCCGCATCGCCCGAGCGGCGGCGCAACAAATCGTCCGCCTCTTCACGTCCGTCGCGGCCAAAATATTTCTGGAGCAGGTAGACCATCGCCCAGAGATGGCGGCCTTCCTCGACATTGACCTGGAACAGGTTGCGCATGTCGTAGAGCGAGGGCGCGGTCTTGCCGAGGTGGCGCTGCTGCTCGACCGAGGCAGGTTCGGTGTCGCCCTGGATCACGATCAGGCGGCGCAGCATGGCGCGATACTCGCCCGGGACTTCCTGCCAGGCCGGCTCGCCGTAGTGCTCGCCGAAGGGGACGACGCGGTTCTCTTCCTGCGGCGCCAGCAGAATGCCCCAGCGATAGTCGGGCATGCGCACGTAGTCGAACTTGGCCCAGCCGCGCGGATCGACCGAGTAGGCGGTGCGCAGGTAGACCAGCGACTCCTGAAAACCTTCCGGCCCCATGTCGCTCCACCAGTCCATGTAGCCGGGATGCCAGCCTTCCAGCGCCTTCAGCACCTGGCGGTCTTCGGCGAGGTTGACGTTGTTCGGAATCTTGGTCGAGTAGTCGACGTTCATGATGTTCATGTTCATGGCCGTGCTCCTTGGTCTGTCTCTTGTCCCGGACGCTGCGCAGCGCGAAGCGGTGCGCTGCAGAGCCGGGACCCATCATTCGGTCCACTATGGATCCCGGTTCTGCGCAGCGTCACTTTGTGCCGCAGCGCGCCCGGGACACGAGAGTCATCAAACCCGCGTCATATCGAATTTCGGCTTCTGGCCGCTGCCGTAGCGGCGCAGCGCGCCCTCTTCGCCGACCGCGTTCGGGCGCTGGAAGATCCAGTTCTGCCACGCGGTCAGGCGCGAGAAGATTTTCGATTCCATGGTCTCGGGACCGACGAAGCGCAGGCTCGCTTCCATGCCGGTGAGGCTGTCGGGCGAGAAGCTGGCGCGCTCCTCGAGGAACACGCGGACCTCGTCGTCCCAGTCGATGTCGTCGAGCGCGAAGGTGACGAGGCCGAGCTCCTCGGCCTCTTCGGCGTCGAGGCTGGTGCCGACGGTGGCCTCGGCGCGCTCCAGATCGGACGGGTCGGCCTGGAAGCGCGATTGAAGCCGCGTCAGGCCATGGCTCATCGGATACGGGCCAAAGTTCATCGCCGACAGTTCGATCGACGGCGGCGGACGGTTATCGCCCTGGCGCGTGCCGATCAGCATGTAGGAGCGGTCGGCGGCGAACACGAGCTCGGCGAGCGTGCCGGCAAAGCAGGAGCCGGGCTCGACCAGCGTCACCAGCGTGCGCGAGGTGACGTCGATGCGCTTCAGGACGCGCTTCCAGTAGTGGCGGATCTCGTTGACCAGCCAGTGCGCCTTGTTGGCTTCGAGGAAGGCGTCGGACGCCAGCACATGGGCACGGTCGCCATGGCTCTTGAACACCAGCATGGCGATCTCGAGCTCGTTGATGCGCAGATGCAGGATGGCGTCGTCGAGCTCGCGCGCGACCTGGAGCGGCCAGAACGACGCGCCCTGCGCCATCATGCCGTCGATGTCGGCGGGCAATGCGGCCTCGGGCGCCTTGATCGAGATGGTGGCGATGCGCGCCGCGCGATCGATGTCCACGGTGACAAAGCCATAGCGCAGGCTGGTCTCGTCGATGAGGCGCCTGAGCGGGGTGAGCGCAATGCCCTTGCCGCTGCCGCTGCGCTTCGAGGCGGCCGCGAACTCCTTGGCGCGCTCGACGATCCTGGCCTCCAGTTTCGAGTTCGGCGCGATCTCGTCGACCAGCCGCCATTGCACGGCGCGCTTGCCTTTCACGCCTTCCTCGATGGTGCAGAAGAAGTCGGCATGGTCGCGACGCACCTTGCGCTTGTCGACGACGCGGGTGAGGCCGCCGGTGCCGGGCAGCACCGCGAGCAGCGGCACTTCGGGCAGCGCCACCGAAGAGGCACCGTCATCGGCGAGGATGATGTGGTCGGTGGCGAGCGCCAGCTCGTAGCCGCCGCCGGCGGCCGAACCGTTCACCACCGTGATGAAGCGCTGGCCGGAATTCTCCGAGGAGTCTTCCATGCCGTTGCGGGTCTCGTTGGTGAACTTGCAGAAATTGACCTTGTGGGCGTGGGTGGAGCCCGCGAGCATGCGGATGTTGGCGCCAGCGCAGAACACACGGTTCTTGGCCGAGCGCATCACCACCACCTTCACCTCGGGGTGCTCGAAGCGCAGCCGCTGGACCACGTCCGCAAGCTCGATGTCGACGCCGAGATCGTAGGAATTGAGCTTGAGCAGATAGCCCTCGAACAGGCCGCCGTTCTCGTCGACGTCCATGGTCAGGGTCGCGACGTCGCCGTCGACCGCGAGCTTCCAGTGCCGGTAGCGGGACGGTTCGGTCTGGAAATCGATGAATGTCGCACCGCCTGCGAGGCGCCGATCTTCCCCGGCCATGGGCCACCCTTGAGCTTGATTATGAACTTCGGTCTTTACCGTTAGATGCACAATAGTGCATCTTTTGGGGCGCGTCTAGCCCTTAACGGGCAATGCATGCACTTTGTTTCATGAGAGCTACTGGGACCGCACGATGACACCGAGCGTGATCCAGTCGGCCTTGGAGAGCTGCGGGCTGCCGAGCTTGGCTTGCAGCAGGGCCGTCAGTGCCGGGACCGGAAAGCTCTCGACAAAGCCGTCGCCGGCCGGCGCTGCCTTGCGCGAGCTCAGCGACCGCAGCTCCCCGAGCGCGTCCCCGAACAGGCGTGCGGCCGAATGCAGCCGCTGCATGCGCAGCCGCAAATTGGCGTTGGCAATGTGAATGCAGGCGCGCAGCAGAATGCGCTCGCGGCCGCCTTGCGGCGCTGCGGCCCATACCGCCTCCAGCACCTCCTGCGCTTCCCAGAAATAGCCGCGATCGTTCAGCGCAAGGCCGTAGCGCAGCGCCGGATGGCGCGCCGGCACGTAGCCGCGAAAGGCCGCCGGCACCAGCGCCTTGGCGAGAGCGAGCGTCTCGTAATCGGCATCCAGCCCAGCGGCTTCGCCCGGCACATAGGCCCATTGCGGCCACGGCAACGGGCCGCTTGCGTTCGGCGGCACATTCATAGGGGATGTGCCTCCGCAAGATCATGCGGCGCGTCCCTGAAGGCCCTGATCGTCGCGCAGGGCCGCCGCTGCAAATTGCACAATCGCGTCAAGCGTCGCCCCCGGCGCTTCACGATGCGGGGAATGTCCCGCGTCTGAAATGACTTTCAAATCTACCGGACAGTAACACTCTTCCTGCGCGATCGCGACCTGACGCAGTGTCCCATATTGGTCGTCCACGCCCTGCAGGACGATGACAGGGACACGGATATAGGCGAGGTATTCGGAGATGTCCCAGTCGCGGAACGCCGGATCGAGCCAGGCACCGTTCCAGCCATGGAAGGCGTTGTCGACGTCCTTGTGCCAGCGCGCGAGCTTTGTCTTGAGGTCGGTGGTCTCAAAGGCCGTCTTGATTTCCGCAATCGACTTCACCGAGATGTCCTCGACGATGAAATGCGGCGCGATCAGCACGAGGCCGTGCAGGCGATGATCCTGATGCGCGCCGGCATAGATCGTGGCGATCGAGGCGCCGTCGGAATGGCCGAGCAGGAGGCCACGCTTGAAGCCGATCGCATCGAGCAGTTTCGGCAGCACGTCCAGCGCCTCGCGCTGCATGTAATCGAGCGGCCGCGGCAGGCTCACCGGGCTCGACTGGCCATAGCCCGCGCGCGAGTACACGAAGATCCCGGCACCGGTCGCCTGCTGGATCTTTTCGGGGAAGTCGCCCCAGAGCCCGACCGAGCCGAGCCCTTCGTGCAGCATGACGATGGTGGGGGCATCCGCTGATTGCGATGCAAGCCATTTGTATTCGAGGCTGACGCCACTGATGCTGAGGAAGCCTGTGGGGGTGAGGTTTGTCATGCTGTCGATTCCATTCATTCCGTCATTCCGGACAACTCGCAAAGCGAGTTGATCCGGAATCCCGAGATTGCAGTCTGCGGATCGAGATTCCGGGTTCGCGCTTCGCGCGCCCCGGAATGACGAAGCCAATCAATTCGCCCCTTCCCGCAGCTTGAACCGCTGGATCTTCCCCGTCGCGGTCTTCGGCAGGGACTCCACCACGTCGATCCAACGCGGGTATTTCCAGGGGCCGATCTTCTGCTTGACGTGTTCTTTCAGCGTTTCCTGCAGATCGGTTCTCGTCGCGCCCGGGCGCAGCACGACAAAAGCCTTCGGCTTCAGCAGCCCTTCCGGATCGGCCTCGGGCACGACGGCCGCTTCCAGCACGGCAGGATGGGTGATCAGCGCGCTCTCGACCTCGAACGGCGAGACCCAGATGCCGGAGACCTTGAACATGTCGTCGGCACGGCCGCAGAAGGTGTAGCGGCCCTCGGCATCCCTGACATATTTGTCGCCGGTGCGGGTCCACGGGCCCTCGAAGGTGCGGCGGCTCTTGTGGCGCTGGTTCCAGTAGCCTTCGCCGGCGGAGGGCGCATCGACCAGCAGCTCGCCGACCTCGCCGTCGGCGACGTCCTGGCCGGCCTCGTTGACGAGCCGCACCGCATAGCCCGGCACCGGCTTGCCGGACGAGCCGTATTTGATGTCGCCGGGCGCGTTCGACAGGAAGATGTGCAGCAGCTCAGTCGAGCCGACGCCATCGAGAATGTCGACGTTGAAGCGCGCCTTCCAGCTGTTGCCGACGGATTCCGGCAGCGCCTCGCCGGCCGAGGTGCAAATGCGTAACGCCTTGCCGCCGCGCTCGCTCTTCATCGCCTCGTCGTTGAGCATCGCCGCGAACAGCGTCGGCACGCCGTAGAAGATCGACGGATTGTATCTGTTCATCAGGTCGAACATGCGCGCCGGCGTCGGGCGCTCGCTGTTCAGCACCACGGTGGCGCCGACCGACATCGGGAACGTCAGCGCATTGCCGAGGCCATAGGCGAAGAATAGCTTCGCCGCGGACAGGCACACGTCGCTCTCGCGGATGCCCAGCACCTGCTTCGCATAGGTGTCCGCGGTCGCCTGAAGATTCGAATGCAGATGGCGCACGCCCTTGGGCATGCCGGTCGAGCCAGACGAATACAGCCAGAACGCCGGCTCGTCAGGATGTGTGACTGCGGTCGCGAATTGATCGTTCTCGCGCGCGAGCTCCTCGGCCAGCTGCTTGTGGCCGTTCATCTTGCTGCCGGACACCACGACATGCTCGAGATCCGGCATGCGGCCGACGACGTCCTTGATGACGGGATAGAGCGCTTCCGAGACGAACAGCACGCGCGCGCGGCAATCGGCGAGGATGTAGGCGTACTGGTCTGCGGTCAGCAGCGTGTTGAGCGGCACCGGCACGACGCCGGCGCGGATCGCGCCCAGAAACACGATCGGGAAGTCGACCGTGTCCAGCATGATCATCGCCACGCGCTCCTCGCGGCGGACGCCGAGACGGCGCAGCATGTTGGCGGCGCGGCGGCTCTGTTGCTGGAGCTCGCCATAGGTGAGGCTGGAGACGGTGTCGTCGAAGACCAGCTTGTTGCCGCGGCCCTCCTCGACGTTGCGGTCGAGCAGCCAGGTCACCGCGTTATAGGATCCCTCGCTCACGGACTTCTCCCCCGATTTTAGAATTATAATTCATAGAAAGACACTGCCTCGGCTTGCTGTCAATGCCATCAGGCACTATGTTTCATTAAAATGCGCCGCAGGACATCCGCTAAAGAAGACTCATGACCGACAGTCCCGACGCCGAATCCCGCTTCCTCGAACAACTCGGCCAGCGCGTGCGCACCATGCGCGCGCTACGCGGCATGTCGCGAAAAGTGCTCGCCAAGGTATCAGGGATTTCGGAGCGCTACATCGCGCAACTCGAGAGCGGCAAGGGCAACGTCTCCATCGTGCTCTTGCGCCGCGTCTCGGACGCGATGGGCGCGCATCTCGAAGACCTGCTGCCCTCCACTGACCCGACGCCGGACTGGCAGATGTTTCGCGATCTGCTGCGCAAGGCGACGCCGGCGCAGATCGCACAAGCAAAAGATCTGCTCGCCGGCGGCAGCGCATCCGCGCCGCGGCGCGCGCCGTTCTGCGGCATCGCGCTGATCGGCCTGCGCGGCGCCGGCAAATCCACGCTCGGCAGGATGCTGGCGAAGAAGATCGGCTGGAGCTTCGTCGAGCTCAACAAGGAGGTCGAGCAGCAGAACGGGCTCTCGGTCGCCGAGATCATCGCGCTGTACGGCCAGGAAGGCTTTCGCCGCATGGAGCAGGCGGCGCTGCAACAGCTGCTGGCGCGCAACGAGCTGATGGTGCTGGCGACCGGCGGCGGCATCGTCTCGGAGCCTTTGACCTTCGACCAGATCCTGTCGTCGTTCTACACGATCTGGCTGAAGGCCGAGCCCGAGGAGCACATGGCCCGCGTGCGCCGCCAGGGCGATTTGCGGCCGATGGCCGACGACCGCTCGGCGATGGCGGAGCTGCGAAATATCCTGCTGAGCCGCGAGCCGCTGTATTCGCGCGCGACGGCGGTGGTGGACACCGCGGGGCTGTCCGTCGACGCCGCAGCCGCACGGCTGATCGACGCGGTGCGCCCGGTGTTGCAAAACGAAGCGCGCAGTTTTGGATTGCGCAGCGTGGCGCTGTAGGCGCGCTGAATCCTCCCCTCTGCTGTCGTCCCGGCGAAGGCCGGGACCCATACCGCGTGATCTATCGATTGTGGGTACTTCTAATCCCGAACGACCAATCTTCGTCAAACTACTCCCTGTGGTTATGGGTCCCGGCCTTCGCCGGGACGACAATGGAGTTTGTGCGCGAGCTCCGGCGAGATATATCAACGCACGGCAAGCAAGCGTTGGAATAAATGATGACCGATAGCGACGTCGCAATCTCCATGTTCGAGCGGATCGGCGGCAGCGCCACGATCGACCTTCTGGTCGAGCGCTTCTATGAACGGATGGATACGCTGCCGGAGGCGCAAATCATCCGCGCCATGCATGCAGCCGATCTCGGCCTGATCAGGGACGTGCTGAAGCGCTATCTCACCGAATGGACCGGCGGGCCACGACTCTATTCCGTCGAGAAGGGCCACCCGCGGTTGCGCCAGCGTCACATCGGTTTTGCGATCGGCGACGCCGAACGCGATGCGTGGCTCGCCTGCATGCGCGGCGCGCTGGAGGAGACGGTCGCGGACGCTGCCGCGCGGCAGGACCTCGACAAGGCGCTGTCCGGTCTCGCCGACTGGATGCGCAACCGTTAGCCACCCACAGGCGAGGCGCGACGCGCCACGCACTTGGAGGGGCACCGCTGCGGCGCTATGCTGCGCGCGATGGACGCTGCCGCAAATCCCGATGTCATCCGTCGGCCCGCCTCGCCGCGCCTTGCGCGGCTGGTCGCCAGCATCTCGTTCTATCGCGAGCACGGCGTCGGGTTGGCCGGCTTCCGGCACGCGGCGCCGCTTGCGCTGCCTCTTCTCGTGAATTTGGGGACACCCTTCCGCATTGCACTTGGGCGCGAACCGGATGTTGCCGACGCCCAGCCGAGTTTCGCGGCAGGCCTCTTTCCCGGACCGGTCCGCATCGAATCCGATGGCCGCGCCGAATGCGTTCAGGTCGATTTCACCCCGCTTGGAGCGTATCGCTTCTTCGGCGGAGCGGTGCCGGATCTGACCGCGCGCATCGTCGGCCTGGACGACATTCTGGGACGGGATGGCGAGAACCTCCGCGCCAGGGTTGCCGAGGCGGTCGGATGGCAGCGACGATTTGAGATCGTGGAAGACTTCGTGCTTCGTCGCGCCGTGCATGAGCCCTCGCCGGCGATCGCCTTCGCCCTCGATACGCTCTGGCGACGGGCAGGCGCGGTCCAGATCACCCAGCTTGCCTCCGACATTGGCTGGAGCCGCAAGCATCTCACGCGCCGCTTCCACAACGAGATCGGCGTGCCGCCGAAGACAATGGCCCAGATGCTGCGCTTTCATCGGGCCTGCTCACTGGCCCGCACGGACGGGACAGGCGGCTGGGCAACCGTCGCGGCAGACGCCGGCTATGCCGACCAGGCGCATCTGGCCCGCGACTTCCGGATATTGAGCGGCGAGACGCCGACCGGATGGGCCGCGCGGCTCGATCTTGCGGATCCACGTCTGATGCGGGACGGCGGCGGGTAGCGTCTGGTCCCATTTGTTCAAGCCCGGCTGGCGCGATCCGAACTAGGGTCGGCGTCGCAGTAGACCTGGATAATGTCCTGGAGAATTTCATGAACCAGCAGAATGGCTATGAAGCGCCGCGCCTGTACCACACCATGCGCTGCAAGGACGCGGAGGCGATGATCGTCTGGCTGAAAAACGTTCTCGGTTTCGCCGAACGCGTGGTCTATCGCAGAGAGGGCACGGTCGTTCACGCCGAATTGGCATTTGGATCGTCGATCCTCATGCTCGGTGCGCATCGCGATGATGCCTACGCAAAGCGGGTCGGCGAGATCGGCGGCCACCGCACGGATGCCATTTATCTGGCTGTCGATGATCCCGACGCACTCTATGAGAAGGTGAAGGCGTCCGGCGCGACGATCGAAATGGAACCCTACAACACCGATTATGGCAGCCGCGATTTCGCGGCGCGCGATCCCGAGGGCGGCCTCTGGAGCTTTGGAACCTATTGGCCCAAGGTCGGCGAAGAGTCGCTGCCGGGATAGGCCGGACGGTCGCCTCCAATGCCGCTCGGCGGGCGCAGGCAAGCTCAATTGAGCCCGCAAGGGCGATGCGGCTGCGAACCCGTCCTGCTCTTCAGACCGACCAGTAATTCGGGTGCGGATAGGACCTCGAGCGGTCGCCCCAATCGAACTCGTCGCCGTCGAACTCGCAGGGGCCGCTGCTGAGTTCGTCCAGCGTCAGCTCGACCTGGAACGCCTGACGTGTTCGATCGTATTTCAGCGCGCTCCACTGCACCGGGTAATGGTGACGTGTGCCGAGCAGCCCGCCGGTCTTGATGACGGCGTAAGCGACCATTCCGCTCACCTTGTCGAGCATCAGCCGCTCGATCGTGCCGAGCTTGGCGCCGTCGCGCCCGTAGACGGCGGCGTGCTCCACGCGATCACTGGGAACCATGGTGTGGTGCATGGCATCCTCCCTCGTCTTGGGTGGAGCGCATTATAGTCTCGTAGCCCGGATGAGCGAAGCGACATCCGGGGTCTGCGACACTTTCCCGGGTATCGCTGCGCTCACCCGGGCTACGGGCTACAGCAACTGCGAGCGCACCGAGGCCGCGCCTTCGCGCAGCAGTGGCAGAAAACGGCCGATCAGTTCCTGCTCCGGCACGCGGTCGACATGGGCGCCCATGTTGATGGCGGCGACGATCACGTCGTCGTAGCGGCGCACCGGAACCGAGATCGAGCGGAAATGCGGCTCGGCCTCGCGGTCGACCAGCGAATAGCCTTGGGCACGATCGGCCGTGATGCTGGCCAGCAGCGCCTTGGGATCCGTCACCGTCTGCGGCGTCAGCGCCTCGCGCGTCATTGTCTTCAGGCGTGCGGCGAGCTCTGCATCGTCGAGCTGACCGAGCATGGCGCGGCCGACCGAGGTGCAGAACGCGGGCAAGCGGTAGCCGATCTCGAGTCCGCCCGAAAACATCCGCGCCGGGCTGCTGCGCGCGACGAACACGACCTCGTCGCGGTCGAGCACCGCCAGCGAGGAGATTTCCTGCGCCGCGGTGGCGATACGATCGAGCACGGGCTGAAGCACGGTGACGAGTTGATTGGACCGCAGGTAGGAGGCCGCCAACTTCAGCACGTGCGGCGTCAGGGAAAACAGCTTTCCGTCGCCGGAAACGAAGCCGCCATGCTGGAGCGTGAACAGCATGCGTCGCGTCGTGGCGCGCGGCAACGCTGCTGCGCGGGCGAGATCGCTCAGCGTCATCGGGCCGGTGGTCGCGCCAAAACATTGCAGCAGACGCAGGCCGCGATCGAGGCTTTCGACGAAATCCGTCGCGCGCGCGTCGCTCTCGCTCCGCTTCAGCTTGGGCATGGCGCCGGGACTTTCCTGCAAAATATTGCTTGCTGCCGGATCAAGGCATGTCATAATTCGCCCATTCGTTCAATAGGCGAACACAATTCGTTAGGCAGGCACGCTCGCGATCTCCCTCGCCCCGCTTGCGGGGAGAGGGTGGGGTGAGGGGGAGTCTCCGCAGGGACGGTGACAGCTGGACTCGCGGAGAGCCCCCCTCACCCGGATTGCATCTTCGATGCAATCCGGCCTCTCCCCGCACGCGGGGAGAGGCGAGGAAGAGCGCACCGGCTCGACTTGCATGTTCGAGCAAGAAGGGACGCGACCGCCATGATGAGCCAGGAGCAGAACGACCTGATCACCCGCACCGGGGCGAAGGACCCCTGCGGCAAGCTGATGCGGAGCTACTGGCAGCCGGCGGCGCTGGTCGACGAGCTGGAAGGTGCGCGGCCGATCCGCCCCGTGCGACTGCTCGGCGAAAGTCTCGTGCTGTTCCGCGACGAGCGAGGGCGCTACGGCCTGATCGATCGCCACTGCGCGCACCGCGGCGCCGACCTCGCCTTCGGGCGGCTCGAACATGGCGGCCTGCGCTGCGCCTTCCATGGCTGGCTGTTCGACGCCACCGGCCAGTGCATCGAGACCCCGGCCGAGCCGAAGGATTCAAAGCTCTGCCAGAACATCCGCCAGCGCTCCTATCCGGTGGTGGAGAAGAGCGGCATCCTCTGGGCCTGGCTCGGCGAGGGTGAGCCGCCGGCCTTTCCCGAGCTCGACTGCTTCGTCGCGCCCGGCACGCACACTTTCGCATTCAAGGGCCACATGGCCTGCAACTGGCTCCAGGCGCTCGAGGTCGGCATCGACCCCGCGCACGCCTCCTACCTGCACCGCTTCTTCGAGGACGAGGACACCTCCACCGCCTACGGCAAGCAGTTCCGCGGCGCCTCCGCCGGAAGCGACCTGCCGATGACGAAGATCCTGCGCGAATACGATCGCCCGATCATCAATGTCGAGCACACCGAATACGGCCTGCGGCTGATCGCGCTGCGCGAGATCGACGAGGAGCGCACCCATGTGCGGGTGACCAACCAGCTCTTCCCGCACGGCTTCGTCATCCCCATGAGCACGGAGATGACGATCACGCAATGGCACGTGCCGGTCGACGACGAGAACTGCTACTGGTACGCGATCTTCACCAGCTATTCGAACCCGGTCGACAAGCAGAAGATGCGCGACCAGCGGCTCGAGCTCTACGAGCTGCCCGACTACAAATCGCGCAAGAACAGCAGCAACGATTACGGTTTCGATCCGCACGAACAGCAGACCGCGACCTACACCGGCATGGGCAGCGACATCAACGTCCACGACCAGTGGGCGGTGGAGTCGATGGGCGCGATCCAGGACCGCACCAAGGAGCATCTCGGCCAGAGCGACAAGGCGATCGTGCAGTACCGCCGCCTGCTGCGGCAGGAGATCGAGAAGGTTTTGGGCGGCGAGAAGCCGATGCTGCATCTCGACGCGAGCAACGCGCGTTCGATCCAGGGCCCGGCGACCATGGACGGCATCGGGCCGACACGGGGCTGGGAGACCTACTGGATGGAAGTCGATGTCAAGCGCCGCCGCGGCGCACCGTGGACGGCCCCGGTGCCGAAGGAGATTGCGGACAATGTGCACCGGTTGACGGCGGCGGAGTGAGGTTCGTGGTCGGAGCCCGTAGGGTGGGCAAAGGCGCAAAGCGCCGTGCCCACCATGCTTCCGTGAGGACGACAGACGTGGTGGGCACGCTTCGCTTTGCCCACCCTACGGCAGTTGAAGGAGTGGTGAAGTGACTTTCGTCGCGCATCATGCGCTGTGGTCGGATGAACAGAAGGACGCGGCGCAACGCATGCGCCGCATCGTCGAGGAGAAGAACCTCGAGGTCATCCGCCTCGCCTTCCCGGACCAGCACGGCATTCTGCGCGGCAAGACCATCGTCGCCGCCGAGGCGATCGCCTCGCTGGAGAGCGGCTGCTCCATCACCACCACCATGCTCGCCAAGGACACCTCGCACCGCACCGTGTTTCCGGTGTTCACATCGGGCGGCGGCTTCGGCATGAAGGAGATGGAGGGCGCGGCCGACGTGTTGATGGTCGCCGATCCCACCACGTTCCGCGTGCTGCCATGGGCGCCGGCGACGGGCTGGGTGCTGTGCGACCTCTATTTCAACGACGGCCGCCCGGTGCCGTTCGCGACCCGCGGGCTTTATCGCAAGGTGCTGGATGAGCTCGGCAGCCGCGGCTGCGATTTCGTCGCGGGCCTCGAGGTCGAATTCCACATCTTCAAGCTCGACGATCCGCATATGCGCGCGGAGGATGCCGGCCAGCCCGGCACGCCACCGTCGGTGAGCCTGCTCAGCCACGGCTATCAATACCTCACCGAGCAGCGCTTCGACCAGATGGAGCCGGTGCTGGAGATCCTGCGCCGCGACGTCCTCGCGCTCGGGTTGCCCTTGCGCTCCGTCGAGGTCGAGTTCGGGCCGAGCCAGTGCGAATTCACCTTCCAGCCGAAGAAGGGGATCGAGCCCGCCGACAACATGGTGCTGTTCCGCTCCGCGGTGAAGCAGATCGCGCACCGCCACGGCTATCACGCCACCTTCATGTGCCGGCCGAAACTGCCAAACCTGTTCGCCAGCGGCTGGCATCTGCACCAGTCGATCGTCTCGCGCGCGAGCGGCGACAATCTGTTGATGGCGAAGGACGGGAGCGCGCCGCTCGGCGAATTCGGCCGCGCCTGGCTCGCGGGACTGCTCGACCATGCCCGTGCGGCAACCGTGTTCACGACGCCGACCATCAACGGCTACAAGCGCTACCGCTCCTATTCGCTGGCGCCGGACCGCGCGATCTGGGGCCGCGACAATCGCGGCGTCATGATCCGCGTGCTCGGGGCTGCCGGCGATGCCGCCACGCGCCTGGAAAACCGCGTCGGCGAGCCCGCCGCCAATCCCTATCTCTACATGGCCTCGCAGATCCTCTCTGGCCTCGACGGCGTCGACCGCAAGCTCGATCCCGGCCCGTCCGCCGACACGCCCTACGAAACCAAGGCACCGCTATTGCCGAAATCGCTGCGCGATGCCGTGGCCGCGCTGAAGGACGATCCGTTCTTCCGCGAGAAATTCGGCGCCGAGTTCGTCGACTACTACACCCACATCAAGAACGCCGAGATCGACCGTTTCCTGGCCGAAGTGACCGACTGGGAGCATCGCGAATATTTCGAGATGTTCTGATTCCGGGAGGTCATTCGGGGGCGATGCCTTGGCATCGCGCCCGGAATGACGGAATGACCTCACACCCCCGTGAGGCGACTTCGTCCCGCCTGTTCCGATGACATCACATCGCGGTCCGACGAAGCCGTTTTCCTCACGCCGCGAAAACCGCCGGAAAGATACCGGGGGTAAGCTCCATGCTGTGATCAACAATGGAGTTCGATCATGTGGGATCAATTGTTCAGCCTGATCTATCGCCTGTCCTGCCGGGCCACCCTGATCGAAATCGGCACGCACCGCCTCGCCCGCTGATGGGCCGGTCGGGTTCGAATTGGGTAAGACGGATTGACCAGATAACGGAGGCTGTCATGCGCAAGCTGATCCTGATCGCGGCGATGTCGCTGCTGGCGAGCCAGGCTTATGCCGGCGGCTCCCGGAGCCTTAGCCTTGCGGCGACAAATTCGAGCCAGCAGGCCACCGAGCAGCCGGCAACGACGGCAGCCGCGACGCCGCAGGCAGCACAGGCTCCGGCGGCAACGCCGACAACGAACGTCCAGACGGCGACCACTGCGCCCGCTTCAACGCCTCCGGCAGCGACTGCACCGACAACCGCGACCGCCCCGGCCGCCACGCCCCCTCAGTCCACCGCCGCCCCCGTTGCCAGCTCGACCGAAACCGCCAAGCCGAAGCGCCGCCAGCCGTCCGCCGAGGCGCGCGTGATCCGCGAGCTGCATCGGCATGGAATTTATTGGTGACTTGGTTCGCGCAACTCTCTCCCCAACGTCGTCCCGGCCAAGTGCGCAATTGCGCACGGGGGGCCGGGACGCATGACCACAGGGTGAGGTTTGGCGAAGACTGGTCGCTCGGTACTGATACCGCTTACAATCGATGGACCTCGCGGTATGGGTCCCGGCCTTCGCCGGGACGACGCTGAAGGGCTGGCATGCCGCCCCTCACCTCGCCGGGCCCGCTAGATCCCCAGATATTTGTGTTGCAGATCCGGCTCGGCCATCAGCTCGCCGGAGCTGCCGCTCCACACCGTCCTGCCGCGTTCGATGATGTAGTGGCGGTCGCAGATGCGGGCGAGGTGGTCGACGTTCTTGTCGACGACCAGGATCGACTGTCCCCGGCTCTTCAGCATCGACAGGCAGTTCCAGATCTCCTCGCGGATCAGCGGCGCCAGGCCCTCGGTCGCTTCATCCAGAATCAGGAGCTTTGGATTGGTCATCAGCGCGCGGCCGATCGCGAGCATCTGCTGCTCGCCGCCGGAGAGCTGGTTGCCCATGTTGGAGGCGCGCTCGGCGAGCCGCGGGAACAGCACGTAGATCGCGGCAAGCGTCCAGGGCTTGGCGCTGTCGAAGCGATCGGCGGCGGCGGCGACGAGGTTTTCGCGCACGGTGAGGTTCGGAAAGATCTGCCGCCCCTCGGGGACCAGGCCGACGCCGAGTTTTGCGATCCTGTAGGACGGAAGCAGCCTGACCTCCGCGCCCGCGAAGCGGATCGCGCCCGCGCGCGCCGGCGTCAGGCCCATGATCGAGCGAATGGTCGTGGTCTTGCCCATGCCGTTGCGGCCCATCAGCGAAACCATCTCGCCCGGCTTGATCGACAGCGACAGGCCGAACAGCACCTGAGAGAGCCCGTAGCAGGTCTCGATGCCGTCGACGTCGAGCAGCGTGTCAGCCATGATGCGTCACCACATGCTGGTCGCCGAGATAGGCGCGCTTGACCTCGTCGTTCTGGCGGATCGCGGCCGGAGCGCCGGAGGCGATGACGCGGCCATAGACCAGCACCGAGATGCGGTCGGCGAGCGCGAACACCGCCGGCATGTCGTGCTCGACCAGCACGATCGAGACTTCCTTGCGCAGCTCCTGGAGCAGCTTCACCATGCGTTGGGATTCGGTGACGCCCAGGCCCGCCATCGGCTCGTCCAGCAGAAGCAATTTTGGCTTGCTCGCGAGCGCGACCGCGAGCTCGAGCTCGCGCCGCTCGCCATGACTGAGCCTCGACACCACGACGTCGGCGCGATGCAACAGACCGACGCGGTCGAGCGCGGCATGCGCGGCATCGCGCAGGCCCCTTTCCTTGCGCGCATTGGCGAAGAAGCGGAACGACGTGCCGGCATGTGCCTGCGCCGCCAGTGCGACATTGTCGGCAGCCGTGAAGTCGAACAACAGCGAGGTGATCTGGAACGAGCGGGCGAGGCCGAGCGCGCAGCGGCGATAGGCCGGCAGGTAGGTGATGTCGAGGCCACCGAGCGAGACGCTGCCGGAATCCGGCGCGAGATGCCCGGTGAGCTGGCTGATCAGCGTGGTCTTGCCGGCGCCGTTCGGGCCGATGATGGCGTGCAGCTCGCCGCTAGCTACGTCGAGCGAGACGTTGTCCGTCGCAATGATGCCGCCGAAGCGGCGCACCAGCTTTTCGACACGGAGCAGCGGTTCAGCCACGGTTGAACCTCCCGAGCAGGCCCATGATGCCGCCGCGGCCGAACAGCACGATCAGCAGCAGCAACGGGCCCATGATCAACGCCCAATATTCGGTGATCTGCGACAGGAACTCTTCCAGCAGCAGATAGACCACCGCCCCCATGACCGGGCCGAACAGCGCGCCCATGCCCCCTAAAATCACCATCACCATGAGGTCGCCGGAGCGGGTCCAGTACATCACGGCCGGGCTGATGAAATCGGTGTTGTTGGCGAGCAGCGCGCCGGCCAGGCCGCACATCATGCCGGAGATGACGAAGCAGACGAGCTGGTAGCGCTTCGCCGGAAAGCCGATCGCCTGCATGCGCTGCTCGTTGGAGCGCAAGCCCTGCACGACGAGGCCGAAGCGCGAATTGACGATGCGCCAGATCAGGAAGATCACGCCAAACAGGCAGGCGAGGCAGAGATAGTAGAACTGCACGCGGTTGCCGAGATTGATCAGGCCGGAGAAGTCACTGCGCTTGTAGACGGTGAGGCCGTCGTCACCGCCGTAGCGCGCCAGGCCCGAGGCGACGTAGTACGCCATCTGCGCGAAGGCGAGCGTGATCATGATGAAATAGACACCGCGGGTGCGCAAGGAGAGCGCGCCGATCACCAGCGCATAAAGCGCGGAGGCCGCGAGCGCGACCGGAAACTGGATGAAGCCGGAGCCGATGCCTTCCTGCGCCAGAATGCCGACGGCGTAGCCGCCGATGCCGAGATAGGCGGCGTGGCCAAAGCTCATCATGCCGCCATAGCCCATGATGAGGTTGAGGCTCGCGGCCGCCAAGGCCAGGATGACGACGCGGGTGAACAGGGTCAGGATGAAGATGTTGCCGGAGAGCTGCGAATAGAGCGGCAGCAGCACGAGGCCCGCCAGCATCAGGGCCGTGACGGCCTTGCTCACAGTGAAAGCCTTCATCGACGGTTGGCCGGAAACAGCCCCTCCGGCCGCACCACCAGCACGATCGCCATCAACAGATAGATCAGCATGGAGGACAGGGCGGGCGCGGCGGTGGAGGCAGCGGCGCCGCTCAGCACCTGCCGCAACAGATTGGGCAGGAAGGCGCGGCCGAGCGTGTCGATCATGCCGACGAAGATCGCGGCCAGGAACGCGCCGCGGATCGAGCCGATACCGCCGATCACGATGATGACGAAGGCGAGGATCAGGATGTTCTCGCCCATGCCGATCTGCACGGTCAGGATCGGCGCCTGCATCAGCCCGGCGAGACCGGCGAGCGCGGCCCCTAAGCCGAACACCAGCGTGTAGAGCAGCTTGATGTTGATGCCGAGCGCGCCGATCATCTCGCGGTTGGAGGCGCCGGCCCGGATCAGCATGCCGACGCGGGTGCGCATCACACCGAGATAGAGCAGCAGCGCCACCAGCAGCGCCACCACGATGATGGCAAGACGATAGGCCGGATAATGGATACCGGGCAGGATCGGCACCGGCACCGTGAGCCAGGCCGGCAACGGCAGCGCAAGGCCGGCCGGGCCCCAGATCAACCGCACCGCCTCGTTGAAGAACAGGATCAGCCCGAAGGTCGCGAGCACGTGGTCGAGATGGTCTCTGCCATAGAGGTGTTTCAGCGCCACCACTTCAAGCACGATGCCGAGCAGCAGCGTCGCGCCGAGCGCCATGAACGCGCCGAGCACGAAACTGCCGGTCCAAGCCGCGAAGGTCGCGGCGAAATACGCGCCCATCATGTAGAGCGAGCCGTGCGCGAGGTTGACGAGATCCATGATCCCGAACACCAGCGTCAGGCCGGCGGCGAGCAGGAACAGCAGCAGGCCGAACTGCAATCCGTTCAAGAACTGTTCGACGACAAGCAGCATCAAAACTCTTTCAGGCGCACGCAGCGTCGCGCCGATGTTCGAACACAGTCGCCATCAGTGAAAGAGCTCCCCCTGCCTGTTCAAGGCCGAAAAATGGGTAATGGCAGTATCGTTCCGAGGCAAGAGCGATTCTGCGCTCAACATGCACTTTGTTGCATCCAGGTGCATGCGGTCGAGCGCTCCGTGCACGCGCCTTGCAAGAAGGCTGCCGGGAGGATGGGGCAACCTGCCGCACCCCATCCGGGGCGGAGGCAATGACGCGGCGCAGTGCTCAAAAACGATCGCCCTCTCCCCGGAGGGAGAGGGCGAGGCCTTCCGTTGAAACAAGGGAAGGAAAGGATGCGTCTAGTGCGACGTCATCTGCTGGGGAAGATCATCCGGCTCGGCGAGCTCGCTGTTTGCCGTCGAGGCCTCCAGCGCCGCCATCCGGAACAGATAGGCGAGCGTCGCCAGTCCGGAGTCTTCCGCCATCTGGGCCAGCTCGAGCGCCATGTCGGACATGTAGCCGAGATTCTCGTCCTTGGTCTGCGCCATGATCTGGCTGTCTCGCATCATGTTCGACATCTCAGGCAATCTTTCGTTGCGCGGCGAGGCCGCAGGTGTGGGCACGGGCGATGCAGTCGATGCGGGGACCGTCCTGCTGGATGACATTCATCATCCCGATACGGTCGCGCACGACATCGAGCGATTCCTGACGGACCTCGATGGTTGCGGCCATGGTCCAGGAGTCTTCGACCAGCGCCGGTAACCCGAGCGGGGTGACGACGAAACCGATGTCGTGGAAGCGCGGCAGCCACCAGGTCTCCATGACGAGACAGAGACGCTCGATGCCCTGATCGAGACAGAACTCCTGCGCTGCCGCCATCAATTGCAGATTGAACGCACCGTCGCGGCGCTCGCGCGACACGAAGAAGCGTGACCACTCCCAGACCAGCGGGTCCGACGGGCAGCCGCGCACCGCGGCGAGATGCGGGAAGACCTCGCTCATCATCGTCGGCTTGGTGGTCGGATACAGGCGGGAGCCGCCGAGCACCCGGCGGTTTTCGAGAGCCAGCAGGTAGACCGCGTCCTCATTGTCATAGGTATCGATCTCGCGGCTATCGGGCTTCCGCAGCCCCTCCCATTTCCGCTCCTCGACAAAAATCTCGTGACGCACCCGGAAATGTTGCTCGATGACGTCCTCGTAGAGGTGCCGGTTGACGGCCGAAATTACATGAATCATGAACTCCCCCATGGCTTGAAATGAGGGCAGCCTCAGCGAAAAAGGCCGAACCGACTATTGGGAAATTTCCCAGTAGGCGACTATTTCAGGGATTGATGATTCTATGGCGGATCGCGATCGCGACCGCATGCGTCCGGTTGACGGCGCCGAGCTTGCGCGCGGCGGTTGCAAGATGCTCTTCCGCGGTGCGCTGCGTGATGTTCAGTATCTCGCCGATTTCCCAGGCCGACTTGCCCTGTGAAGCCCAGGCGATCACCTCGCGCTCGCGCGGAGTGAGGCGCATCGACGGATGCGGCGCCGGATCGAGCAGACGGCGAATATGGTCGAAGCCATACATCGCGATCAGGTGCAACGCCGGCTTGCTGCGGGCATTGAGATCGAGGTGGACGCCGCCGAGCGAGACGCCGGCCTCGTAGCCGGTCAACCCGTGGATCGGAACGACGAAGCCGCGCGACATCCGGAAATCGGCGGCGCGCCGCATCACCTCCACCGCGCCAGGCTCCAACTCGGGATCATAAGGCGCCTCGGACCACTCGAACGGATTCACGGTCTGCCGGCATTTGCGGATCACGGGATCGACGCGGTCATAGCTCTTTTGAGTGTAGAGGCTGAACCACTCCGCCGGCCACTTCTTGGCGAGCACCATCTGGGAAAAGCGCTGATCGGGATTCGGCAAGCCGGTCACGATGATGTGCTCGAAGCCATACCCGCCGAACGCGGTCGCGAGCGCATCCATGGCGTCCGGAACCTTGGTATAGGCCCCCAGCCCTTCAATGAAGTCGAGCGCTTCCCGGCCATAATCAACGGCGGACATCAGTGCGTTTCCTGACCCTCGCCGCTCCGTATAGCACGTCTTGGGGGGCTGCCTCAATTCACCGCTTCCGTAGTTTCCCGGTGCACTGCACGCTTCGAAGATTTAATCTACTTGTGGAAGAAGTGACGTCAAGATACACCTAGGACGCCTGAAGCGGGAAAGTCACGATGGAAGACGAGAACATCGCCCTCAACAGCGTGCTCGGCCTGGAGCTCAATCGCGTGTTTTTCGCGGTCCGCGACACGGCAAACAAGCAGGAGATCATCGAGTTCGCGCGCAAGGTGCTGCAAAGCGAGCACGCGCAGCCGCCCGGCAGCGTGTCGCCGGACGGACCGGCGAGTTAGGACGCGGTTGCAGCAGACGCGAGCGCTGCTCGCCTGGATGATCTTAGGTTCGAGCCCGCTGATTTAGTCGAAACAACCCGCGCGCGAAGTTACTCCGGCATCGCCCACGAATGAGCTGCACGCTTACCCTCCCCTGGAGGGTGAAGCGCCGCCCGCTCCGCTCGCCCTGACACCACTTGCCGCTGGATGACATCACGGCTCTCGTGAGATGATCGCCGCCACGATCGCCTTTCGGGATGTCCGGGACATGATGACGCTGCGCCAGGTTGAAGTGATCCGTGCCGTGATGGTGACGGGCACCATTGGCGGTGCGGCGAAGCTTCTGAACGTCTCGGCGCCGGGCATCAGCCGGCTGGTCAAATACACCGAGCGCTCGCTCGGCATCCGCTTCTTCCAGCGCCAGAACGGCCGCTATTTCCCGACGCCGGAGGCCGAGAATATCTTCGAGCAGATCAACGGGGTCTACAAGAAGGTCGACGACCTCTCCGAGATCATCTCCAAGATCGGCCGCGGCGGCCTGTCGGAACTGCGCATCGGCTCGGTGCCGAGCATCTCGCAGGTGATGGTGCCCCGTGCGATCGAGCGCGTCCGGCGCCGCTATCCGGATCTCGGCATCGACATCAACATCCTCAAGCTCGAAGAGGCCATCGACTATCTGTTGCTCGGCCGTGGCGAGTGCGTCGCGATGAGCTACCGGCTCGAGCATTCCGGGCTCGATTTCCTGCCGCTCGCCGAGGGTGAGCTCTATTGCATGGTTCCGCCCGGCCACGAGCTCGCCGGCCGCAAGCAGGTGTCGGCGGCCGAGATCACCCGCTATCCGCTGATCGGCATCGATCCCAACGACCCCTATGGGCGGATCATGGCCGGGATCTTTTCGCGCAACCGGCTCGACTACAACATCACCATCCGCGCACGCTTCGGCACCACGGTCTGCGCGCTGGTGAAGGCAGGGCTCGGGATCGCCGTCATCGACCAGTTCACGGTGGCCCATGGCGGCTATCCCGGCGTCGAGCTGCTCAAGATCACCGAGCCGACGCGGTTCGACACCTACATCGCGGTGAAGCGCGGCGCACCGCTGTCGCTTCACGTCGAGTATTTCATCGAATCCCTGCGCGCCGAGATGCGCGCGGTCGAGCCGTCCCGCGGCAACGGCAGGGCTGCGCCTGCGCGCGGACGGAAGAAATAACATGATGTTAGGTTTGCGGGACAAAAGGGTAATTGTGTTAGGCGAGGGAAAGGCTATCGTCGCATGCGGAAGCCCCCTTGGAAGTCCCMTTGGAATTGCGCGGATGTCCGCGCTAATGGCCGGGACCGAATGCTCTCAACGAGACGATAGCGAACCATGTCGAAGCGCGGATACGCCGCCAGCAAGAAGCTCCTCACCGGCCTGATCGGCGCGCCGATCGCGCATTCCGCCTCCCCCGCCATGCATGAGCGCGCCGCCGAGGCGCTGGGCCTGCGCGGCCATTACCAGCTCATCGAGGTCGCCGGCGCCGATGCGGTCGGGCTCAGCATGATGCTCGAAGGCGTGCGGCGGCTCGGCTTCGCCGGCGTCAATGTCACCTACCCTTACAAGGAAGCGGTGGTCCCGCTGCTCGACGAGCTGGCTCCGGGCGCCGCCGCCATGGGCGCGGTCAACACCGTCGCCGTCAGGGACGGCCGCCTGACCGGCCACAACACCGACACCACCGGCTTTGCGCGCGCGGTGGCGCCGCTGCTGGCGCCGTCTGGAAATGCGGTTGCCGTGATCGGCACGGGCGGCGTCGGCAGGGCGATCGCCTTCGCATTGGCGAGCCTTGAGGTCGCCGACCTCCGCATCTTCGACACTGAACCGGCGCGGGCCGAAAAACTTGCCGCACTGCTTGCCAGGCATGGCGGCGCCAGGGTCGCGAAAAGCGTCGAGGACGCGCTCGATGGCGCGACCGGCCTCGTCAACGGCACGCCGGTCGGCATGCTGCCGAACCGGGGCATGCCGGTCCCGGCCGCGCTGCTGCACGACAAATTGTGGGTCGCCGATGCCGTCTACTCGCCGCTGATCACGCCGCTGCTGGCGGCAGCCCAAGCCAAGGGTGCACGGATCATGACCGGGCGGGAGCTTGCGATTTACCAGGCCGCCGACGCTTTCGAACTGTTCACCGGCCTTGCCCCGTCGACCGAGGTCATGGGAGAGGCTTTCGACGAAGTGATGGCGGCACGAAGCTCGACCTACAACGCAGCGTAACCAAAGCGGCCGGACACAAGGCCGCGGGCAACATCAACGGAAAATGGGAGGAGAGACCATGAAATCGACTTTACTGGCAGGCGCCCTGCTTGCCTTCGCGACTGCAACCAGCGTCCACGCCCAGGCGATCAAGCTCGCCGACGTCGCCGAGCTGTCGGGTGGCGGCGCCACCGTCGGCACCAACTGGAAGAACGGCATCGACCTCGCGATCGAGGAAATCAACGCCAAGGGCGGCGTGCTCGGCCGCAAGTTGGAGGTCACCCACGCCGACTCGCAGTCCAACCCCGGCGTGGCCCGCGCCCAGGTGCAGAAGGCGCTCGACGCCGAGCCCTATGTGCTGCTCGGGCCCGGCTATTCCGGCTCGGTGAAGGTCACCGCGCCGCTCGCGGCCGAAGCCGGCATCGCCCAGATCATGGGCGGCGAAGCCGCCGAGCTGACGCAAGCAGGCAACAAGTTCCTGTTCCGCACCTCGTTCGGCCAGCAATCCTCGATGCCGAAGGTCGCAAAATACATCCACGACGAGATGAAGGCGAAGACGGTCGCGGTGGTCTGGGTGAACAATGATTTCGGCCGCGGCGGGCGCGACGTCGTCACCAAGGAGCTCGACCGGCTCGGCTCGAAGGTCGTCGCCGACCTCTCGACCGAAGCGGGACAAGCCGATTTCGCCGCCGACGTCGGCAAGATCAAGGCGGCCAATCCCGACGCGGTTTTCGTCTATCTCAATGAAGAAGAGAGCGCGCGCATCCTGAAGGAGCTGAAGCGCCAGGGCGTCACCGCGCCGCTGATGGGCGAGACCACGCTGATCGGCCAGAAGGTGATCGATCTCGCGGGCGACGCCGCCAACGGCGCGCGCGGCCATGTCGGTCTCACCACCGACGCGCCGGTCGACCTGATCAAGGCATTCCGCGAGAAGTTCTCGAAGAAGTACAATTACGTGCCCGACCACAATGGCCTGAAGGGCTATCTCGCCGTCTACATGGTGAAAGCCACCACCGAGAAGATGGGCAAGGTCGACTCCAAGGCATTCGCCGACACGCTGCACGGCCTGACCATCAAGGCCGCCGATGAGCCCGGCATCTTGATGGACGCCACCTTCAGCGACACCGGCGACATCGACCGCCAGAGTTTTCTGGTGGAAGTCGTCGAAGGCAAGCAGGTGGTGAAGCAGGTGCTGCCGAAGGTGAAGTGAGGTCTCTCTTCCTCCCTCGCCCCGCCCTTCGCGGGGAGAGGGCGGGGTGAGGGGCTGCTTCCGCGGCGACGGTGACAATCGAGTTCGCGGAGACAGCCCCTCACCCCAGCCCTCTCCACGTAAGAACGGGGAGAGGGAGAAGAAGGAGAGACGGGGAGAGATCTCTCCTCTCCCTCGCCCCGCTCTTCGCGGGGAGAGGGGTGGGGTGAGGGTGTTCCCGCAGTCACAGTGACAATCGAATTCGCGGACAGAGCCCCTCACCCCTCCCTCTCCCCGTAAGAACGGGGAGAGGGAGAAAGAAGAGAGTGGAGAGAGGGGAAAGAGAGAGGGGAACATGTCCAATCTGTTCGATCTTCTGGTCGCGGGACTTGCCACCGGCGCCATCTATGCGCTGGTCGCGGTTGGTTTCACGCTGCTATGGCAGACATCGCAGACCATCAATTTCGCACAAGGCGAGTTCGTGATGCTGCCGGCGTTCCTGATGCTGGCGGCGATGCATGCCGGCGCGCCGTTCTGGCTCGCGATCATCCTCGGCATCCTGCTCTCGATGATCCTGCTCGGCCTCGCCTTCAAGATGCTGCTGGTCGACCCGATGATGCGCCATGGCGTGCTGCCGCTGGCGATTGCCACCATGGCGCTGGCCATCGGCATCAAGGAGGCCGTAAAGCAGTTCTTCAGCGCCGAGGCCTCGCYCTTTCCGTCGATCGTGCCGACCGGCGACGTCTCCATCCTCGGCCACGCCGTGTCGTTGCAAAGCATCGGCGTTCTCGTCCTCGCCATCCTCGCCGTATTCGGCCTGACGACGCTGCTCAACCGCACGTCGCTCGGCCACCAGATGCAGGCGGCGGCGCAGAACCCGACAGTGGCGCGCATCATCGGCGTACCGGTCGAGCGGATGATTCTCCTGACCTTCCTGATCAACGCGTTTCTGGTGGCGCTGGCCTCATTGCTGATCACGCCGATTTACCTCGCAAAATTCTCCTCCGGCGAGGTGCTGGGCCAGGCCGCTTTCATCGCGGCCATCGTCGGCGGCTTCAACCAGGTGCGCGGCGCGATCGCCGGCGGCCTCTTGATCGGCGTGCTCGACAATCTCGCGGCATCCTATGTCTCCACGCAATATCGCGCGGCGGTGCCGCTGATCTTCCTGATCCTCGTCATCCTGTTCCGGCCGCAAGGATTGCTCGGCCGCGCCGAGGAGCGCACGGTATGAGCGGATTTGCCAAACCCCTGAAGATCGCGCTCGGCCTTGCCGTCATCGCCGGCCTGATCGTGATTCCCATGAACTTCAACCGCTACGGCCTGTTCATCCTGAGCCAGTGGGCGGTGATGACGATCGCCGCGATGGGACTCAACCTCACGCTCGGCTATGCCGGCCAGGTGTCGCTCGCCCAGGGCGCCTTCGTCGGCATCGGCGCCTATGCGGCCGCGATCATGACCACGCATGGCTGGCCTTTGCCGGCTGCGATTGTCGTCGCGATTATCTTGAGCTTCGCGGTCGGCTGGGTGCTCGGCTATCCCGCGCTGCGCGTGCAGCACCATTATCTTGCCTTCGTCACGCTCGCTTTCTCGACGCTCGCCTTCCTGGTGTTCCGCAACGAGAGCTGGCTCACCGGCGGCATCTACGGCATCTCCAACATCCCGCGGCCGCACATCTTCGGCATCGCGACCAACAAGCCCCTGCCCTTCTATTATGTCTGCCTCGGCTCGCTCGCGATCGTGTCGCTGGCGGTGTGGTGGCTGATCCGTTCGCCCTGGGGCCGCGCCTTCATGGCGCTGCGTGAAAATCCGCTGCGCGCGCAGTCGCTCGGCGTCGATACCCGCCGCTACACGCTAATGGCATTCGCGATCGGCTCGGCGCTCGGCGGCGTCGCCGGTGCGCTCTATGCGCCGCTGACGCAATATATCGATCCCGTGCCGTTCAACCTGTCGCTCTCGCTCGATCTCCTGATGATGGTAATCGTCGGCGGCGCCGGCTTCTTCCTCGGCCCGTTCTTAGGGGCGATGATCGCGGTGCTGCTGCCGGAATGGCTGCGCTTCACGGAAGGCTATTATCTGATGCTCTATGCGGTCGCGGTGATGCTGCTGCTGATCTGGTCGCCGACCGGCATTTTGGGAATCCTCGACCGCTATCTCGCCGAGCGCCGAACCAAGGCGGCCTCCGCGCTGCGCGCCGTGGCAAAATCCCGGCTGGAGACGGTGCAATGAGCCCGGTCCTCGAAGTCACCAACATCAGGAAGAATTTCGGCGGCATCAGCGCCGTCGACGGCGTCTCCTTCGACGTCCGCGAAGGCGAGATCCTCGGCCTGATCGGGCCGAACGGCTGCGGCAAGTCGACCCTGTTCAACTGCATCCTCGGCCAGCTCACACCATCAGGCGGCGAGGTCAAGCTCGACGGCAAGGTCGTGACCGGCTTGCGCCCCTCCGAGCTCAACAAGCTCGGCGTCAGCCGCACCTTCCAGCTGTTGCAGGTGTTTCCAAAACTCTCGGTGCGCGAGAACCTGATCCTCGCCGGCCAGGAGCACCAGGGCAACATGGCCTCGCGCCTGGTCGGCCGCTCCGACGCCGGGCTCACGGACGCCGCCAACCAGATGATCGGCTTCTTCAAGCTCGATCATCTCGCCGCCGAGCCTGCCGGCGGTCTGTCCTACGGCCAGCAGAAGCTGCTGGACGCCGCGATGGCGTTCATGGGCGGTCCGCGGCTGGTGCTGCTCGACGARCCCGCCGGCGGCGTCAACCCGTCGATGCTGACGGATTTGAAGGAGCGGCTGGTCGCGATCAACCGCGAGAAGAACGCCACCTTCGTCGTGATCGAGCACAACATGGAATTCGTGATGTCGCTGTGCTCGCGCGTGATGGTGATGGCGGAAGGCAAGGTGCTGGCGATGGGACGGCCGGACGAGGTCCGCAAGAATCCTGCCGTCATTGAAGCCTATCTCGGGCATTAGGGAGAGCGAGCCATGAGCGACCCGATCCTCTCGGTTCACAATCTCGTCGGCGGCTACGGCAAGATGACGATCCTGAACGGCACCACCTTCGCCGTGCCGCAGGCGACCATCACCACCATCATCGGCCCGAACGGCGCCGGCAAGTCGACCGTGTTCAAGGCGGTCTTCGGCCTGTTGAAGCTGCGCGAGGGCAAGATCAGCTTCGCGAACCGCGACGTCACCAATCTGAGCCAGCGCGCGCTGCTCAACGCCGGCATCTGCTATGTGCCGCAGGGCCGCAACATCTTTCCCGAGCTGTCGGTGCGCCACAATATCGAGCTCGGCGGCGTCGCCGCCGGCAAGGACATCGACCTGCCCAGGCGGATCGAGGCCGCGCTCGACCTGTTTCCGGCGCTGCGGCGCAAGTCGACGCAGCAGGCCTCCACGCTGTCGGGCGGCGAGCAGAAACAGCTCGAGATCGCGCGCTCGCTGCTGCTCGAGCCGAAGCTGGTGCTGATCGACGAGCCTTCGATCGGCCTGTCGCCGCTGATGGTGCAGCAGACTTTCGACATCCTGAAATCCCTGCGCGACCGTGGCGTCACCATCCTGATGATCGAGCAGAACGCCCGCTCGGCGCTGGAGATCTCCGATTTCGGCATCGTGCTCGAGCTCGGCCAGACCCGCATGTTCGACGGCGCGAAGCGCATCCTGAACGATCCGCGCATCGGACAGCTCTTCCTCGGGGGAGCGATGGAGGAGACAGCCGCATGAACAAGCGCTCGATCGCAACCGTCTCTCTCTCAGGGGCGCTGGACGAAAAGCTCCGCGCCATCGCAGCCGCCGGCTTCGACGAGGTCGAAATCTTCGAGAACGACCTGCTGTCGTTCGGCGCAGGCCCGCGCGACATCGCAAAGCTCTGCGGCGATCTCAATCTGAAAATCTGCGCGTTCCAGCCGTTCCGCGATTTCGAGGGCATGCCGGAGCCGCAGCGTTCGCGAAACTTTGCCCGCGCCGAGCGCAAGTTCGACCTGATGCAGGAGCTCGGCACCGATCTGCTGCTGATCTGCTCCAACGTGTCGCCGGCCTCGCTCGGCGGCATCGACCGCGCCGCCGATGATTTTCGCGAGCTCGGCGATCGCGGGGCCAGGCGAGGCTTGCGCGTCGGCTACGAGGCGTTGGCCTGGGGACGGCACGTCAACGACTACCGCGATGCCTGGGAGATCGTGCGGCGCGCCGATCATCCTGCGATCGGCGTCATCCTCGACAGTTTCCATGCACTCGCCCCGGGCTTTCCAGTCCGCGCGATGGCCTCGATCCCCGGCGACAAGATCTTTCTGGTGCAGCTTGCCGACGCGCCGAAGCTCGAGCTCGACATCCTGTCGTGGAGCCGGCACTTCCGCTCCTTCCCAGGCCAGGGCGATCTGCCGGTCGGCGAGTTCATGGCAGCGATCGCGGCGACCGGCTATGCCGGGCCGCTGTCGCTGGAGATCTTCAACGACCAGTTCCGGGCCGGCTCGGCCGCGCAGACCGCGGTCGATGGCCTGCGGTCGCTGATCCTGCTGGAGGACCGGCTTGCACCGGACTGGCCGAAATTCGTCGGCGAGCCCCTGGCGCCGAAAGCCAAAAGTCGCGGCACCGGCTTCATCGAGTTTGCCGTCAACGAGACCAAGGCCGGCGAGCTCGCCCGCCTGTTCGCACAGCTCGGCTTCCGCAGGACCGGCAAGCATCGCAGCAAGGCGGTGGAGCGCTGGTCGCAGGGCAAGGTCGAACTCGTGGTCAATTGCGAGACCGATGGCTTTGCGCATTCGCATTACGTCACGCACGGCCCCGGCGTCTGCGCGATTGCACTCGATGTCGACAATGCCGGCCTCGCCATGCAGCGGGCCGAGACGCTGAAGGCGCGCACCTTCTACCAGCCGGTCGGACCGGGCGAGCTGGAAATCCCTGCGATCCACGGCGTCGGCGGCAGCCTGCTCTATTTCCTCGATCAGGCCGGCAAGAACTGGGATACCGATTTCGAGCCCATCGCGAGCGACGCGAACTCGGACGCCCTGCTGGCGGTCGATCACATCGCGCAGTCGATGCCCTACGACGAGATGCTGTCCTGGCTGTTGTTCTACACCGGCATCCTCGACCTGACCCGCCTGCCGCAGATGGAGATCGCCGATCCCAGGGGCCTCGTGCAGAGCCAGGCCGTCATCAATGGCGACCAGAGCCTGCGCTTCGTGCTCAACGGCTCCTCCGCCAACCGCACGCTGCCGGCGCGCTTCATCTCGGAATTCTTCGGCTCGGGCGTGCAGCACGTCGCCTTCACGTGCCAGGACATCTTCGCGGCGGTGGCCGCGATGCGCGCACGCGGCGCTGACTTTTTGGATATTCCCGACAATTATTACGACGACATCGAAGCCAAATACGACCTCGCGCCCGACCTGATGGCGCAACTGCGCGCCAACCACATCCTCTACGATCGCGAGGGCGACGGCGAGTTCTTCCAGGTCTACACCCACATTTTTGACGAGCGCTTCTTCTTCGAGATCGTCGAACGGCGAAGCTATCAGGGATTTGGCGCGGCGAATGCCGGGATCAGGCTTGCCGCGCAGTCACGCGAGGTGCGGCCAACGAGCATGCCGCGGGTGTAGGCGCCTCTTCGCCTCTCCCCGCTTGCGGGGAGAGGCCGGAATTCGAGCGCAGCTTGAATTCCGGGTGAGGGGGAGTCTCCGCAAGTCACATCACAGTCAGGAGCAACGCCCTCTCAATACGTCATTGCGAGCGCAGCGAAGCAATCCAGAGTCTTTCCGCGGGGGGATTCTGGATTGCTTCGCTGCGCTCGCAATGACGATGTGGGGAATTTCGAGGAATTCGACTCGCTCCGTCCCCGCGGAGACAGCCCCTCACCCCAACCCTCTCCCCGCAAGCGGGGAGAGGGAGAAGCAATCAGCTCACTTCATCGCGCATTTGTCGTGGAAGCGGTCCTGGCTGTTCTCGACGATGGTGGCGACCGTCTTCAGCGAGAGCTGGCCTTCGGCGTCCTTGACCACGTCCTGGAGATAGAAGCTCTGCACCGGGATGTGGTTGTTGCCGAACTTGAAGGCGCCGCGCAGCGACTTGAAATTGGCCTTCTCCATCTCGGCCTTCATCGCGTCCTTCTTGCTGGTGTCGCCCTTCACCGCGACCACCGCGCTGTTGATGAGCTGAGCCGCGTCATAGGATTGCGCCCCGTAATAGGTCGGGCGCAGGTTGGTGTATTTCTTGCGATAGTCGGCGACGAAGCGCTTGTTCTGCTCGTTGGGGAGATCGTTGACCCATTCCTGCGCGCCGGGAACCCCGAGCGCGTTCTCCTTCTGGAGCGGCAGCGACAGCTCGTCGACGGTGAAGGCCGTGTAGAGCGGCATCGTGCTCTTGAGGCCGGCCTGCGCGTATTGATTGAGGAACTGCACGCCGGCGGCGCCCGGATAGAACACGAAGATCGACTCGGCACCGGAGGCGCGGGCCTTGGAGAGCTCGGCGGAGAAGTCGAGCTGGCTCGGCCAGACCGTGTATTCCTCGCCCTTGATCTCGCCCTTGAAGGTGCTCTTCAGGCCCGCGAGCATGTCCTTGCCGGCGGCGTAGTTCGGCCCGATCAGGAAGACACTCTTGACGCCCTTCTGGTTCATGTAGAGGCCCATGGCCTGCGGCGTCTGGTCGTTCTGCCAGGAGGTCGAGAACACATAGGGCGAGCAGAGTTCGCCGGCGATCTGCGACGGGCCGGCATTGGCCGTGATCAGGAAAGTCTGCGAGTCGACCGCGGTCTTCAGCGAAGCCAGCAGCACGTTCGACCAGATGTATCCGACGATGAAGTCGACCTTGTCGGACTGCACCAGCTTTTCGGTCTTCTGCTTGCCGACATCCGGCTTCTGCCCGTCATCCTCGTAGATCACCTCGACCGGCTTGCCGTCCATCTTGCGCCCGAGATGATCCAGCGCCAGCTCGAACGAGTTGCGCATGTCGTTGCCGATGACGGCGGTCGGGCCGCTGAAGGTCGAAACGAAGCCGATCTTGATGGTGTCGCCGGCGAAAGCCGGGCTTGCCAGCGCAAGCGCAGCCGCGCCCGCCAGCCAGAATGCTGTCCTCATAACCACTCCCCTCCTCAATTCTCTTTGTCCCGGAAACGGGGTGATCGCCGCCCCGGGGGTCTCTTTAGAGCGCAAAATCAGTCGAGCCGCCAATGGCCTCGGCGCCTGCCCTGCACCATAATTCGCCCCAATCGCGAATGGCAAGAAATATAGTTCTACTCACTTCGACGAGGGCTGCGGCGCTTTCTCGCGGACCTCAATGCAAGCCACCTATTCCTCAATTGATGACGGCTATTGGACCGCGCGCCCCTTTCCGCACTTAAATGCCAGAGAGCTTCACCCGTCGGACCCGAGGGCCGCATCATGACCACGACACCGCATCGCGTCGTTATCGTCGGAGCCGGCTTCGGCGGGCTGGAGACGACCTACCGGCTGGCGGGCAGCCCGGTCGCGATCACGCTGATCGATCGCCGCAACCATCATCTGTTCCAGCCACTGCTTTACCAGGTCGCGACCGCCTCGCTCGCCACCAGCGAGATCGCCTGGCCGGTCCGCCATCTCATGCACGACCGGCCCGAGGTGACGACGCTGTTCGCGACCGTCAGCGGCGTCGACACCGAGCGGCGCAGCGTTCTGATCGACGACGGCAGCGAGGTGCCCTACGACACGCTCGTGCTCGCGACCGGCGCCCGCCATGCCTATTTCGGCCACGACGAATGGGAACAGTTCGCACCCGGCCTGAAGACGCTGGAAGACGCGACCACGCTGCGCCGTCACATCCTGGTGGCGTTCGAGCGCGCCGAGCGCGAGACCGATCCGGCACGGCGCGCAGCCCGACTGACCTTCGTCATCGTCGGCGCCGGCCCCACCGGCGTCGAGCTCGCAGGCACTATCGCAGAGATGGCGCATCACACCTTGCCGGGCGATTTCCGCAACATCGACACGCGGAAAGCGCGCGTCGTGCTGGTCGAAGCGGGACCGCGCGTGCTGGCGGGCTTCGCCGACGAGCTCTCGACCTATGCACAGGCCTCGCTGGAGAAGATCGGCGTCGAGGTCGTGCTCGGCCAGCCCGTCACCGAGATCGACCGCGACGGCGTGGTCTATGGCGGCACGCGCCTGGACGCGAAGACCAAGATCTGGGCCGCGGGCGTGCGCGCCTCGCCCGCCGCCGAATGGCTGGGCGTGCCGGCCGATCACGCCGGCCGTGTGCAGGTCGCGGACGACCTGACGATCCCCGGCCATCCCGAGATCTTTGCAATCGGCGACACCGTGACCATCAGTGCCTGGGAAGGCAAGCCGGTGCCCGGGATCGCGCCCGCCGCCAAGCAGCAGGGGCGGCACGTCGCCGAGACCGTCAAGGCGCGCCTGCGCGGCGAGACCAAGGGAGCGTTCCGCTACAAGCACTCCGGCAGCCTCGCGCAGATCGGCAAGCGCCTCGCGGTGATCGATTTCGGCCGCATCAAGCTGCGCGGCACGATCGCGTGGTGGATCTGGGGGATCGCCCACATCTACTTCCTGATCGGGCTCCGCCACCGCCTCAGCGTCGCGCTGAGCTGGCTCTGGATCTACGCCCGCGACCAGCGCGCCGCGCGGTTGATCACGCAGGGCAGCAGCAAGGTGGTGGGGTGATGCTTCTTCTCCCTCTCCCCGTTCTTAAGGGGAGAGGGTCGGGGTGAGGGGCTCTCTCCGCACGCGAGATGGTCGAAGGACCTGTACCCCCTCACCCGGCAAGCGGGGAGAGGTGAAGGAAGACCCGCGCTCGCCGCCCCTACTTCACCAGCTCACACCCGCCCTCCGCCAACGGGCGGAACGCCTGATCGGCGGGAATCGTCGAGACCAGCTTGTAATAGTCGTACGGATATTTCGACTCCTCCGGCTTCTTCACCTCGAACAGGTACATCGGATGCACGACGCGGCCGTCCTTGCGGATCGCGGTGTCGCCGAACAGTTTGTCCTTGCCCTTGAACTTCTTCATCTCGGGCACCGCGTCCTTGGCGTTGTCGCTGCCGGTCGCCGCGACGGCGTTGAGATAAGCGAGCGTGGAGGCATAGACGCCGGCCTGGTTGCCGCTCGGCATCTTGCCGTTCATGCCGGGCCGCGCCGCGAAGCGCTTCGCGAAGGCCCGGGTGTCGTCATTCATGTCCCAATAAAAGGCTTCCATGAGCTGGAGGCCCTGCGCGACCTTGATGCCCATGCCGTGGACGTCGTTGATGAAGAGCAGGAAGGCGACGAGCCTTTGGCCGTTCTGCTGAATGCCGAACTCGGCCGCCTGCTTCACGGCGTTGATGGTGTCGCCGCCGGCGTTCGCCAGCCCGATCACCTGCGCCTTCGAGCCCTGCGCCTGCAACAGGAAGGAGGCGAAATCGGAGGTGCCGAGCGGGTGCTTGCTGGAGCCGAGCACCTTGCCGCCGTGCCCCTCGATATACTTCTGCGCCTCGGCCTCGATGCCCTTGCCGAGGGCGAAATCGACGGTCAGGAAGTACCAGTCCTTGCCGCCGCGCGACACCATCGCGGCCGCCGTGGTGTTGCCGGTGGCCCAGGTGTCGTTGACCCACTGGATGGTGTTGGGCGAGCAGGCCTTGCCGGTGAGATCGGAGCTTGCGGTCGAGGACGCCAGGAAGGTCATGCGGCTGTCGCGCAGCAGCGTGTTGATGGAGAGGCCGACGGCCGAATTGGGCACGTCGACAATGGCATCGACGCCCTCGACGTCGAGCCATTTGCGCGCGATGGCGTTGCCGACGTCGGCCTTGTTCTGGTGATCGGCATAGACGATCTCGACCTTGATGTTCTTGCCGCCGCCGTTGAAGTCCTCCGCCGCCATGCGCGCGGCTTCGACCGAGCCCATGCCGTTGGTGTCCTGGAAGATGCCGGAAACGTCGTTGAGCACGCCGACGCGCACGACATTGTCCGAAATCTCGGCGCTCGCCGCTCCGCTGATGAGGCTCGCGGCCAGCGCGAGCGTCCACTTCAGATGCTTCATGATTCCCTCCCCTGTTCGACTTGTTGTCGTGCCGGTCATTGCCGGCACGTTTGAGAACTCAGACGTCCTGGCAAGTTAGACCTGCCGCTCCGGCAGTCTCAGCACGAGCCCGTCGAGCTCGGACGTGATCATGATCTGGCAGGACAGCCGGCTCGCAGGCAGCCGCTCGGTGGCGGTGCCGTCGAGCAGCGCGTCCTCGTCGTCGGCGATCGCCGGCATCCGCGTGAGCCAGCTCTCGTCGACATAGACATGGCAGGTCGCGCACATGGCGTTGCCGCCGCATTCGGCCAGGATGCCGTCGAGGCCATGACGGGTCGCGGCCTGCATGGCGCTCTCGCCGTCGCTGGTCTCGATACGGTCGGACTTGCCGTCGGGATGGATGAAGGTGATGGCGGGCATCAAAACTCCTCGTCAGGCCGGGGTGATGGTGACCGGCAGGCTGTCGAGCCCGCGCAGCGTGTTGTTGAAGCGGCGCTTCGGCTCGCCGGTGATCGCGATCCTGGCGATGCGCCGCGCCAGCGCGGTCAGCAACACCTCGCCTTCGAGGCGCGCGACGAGCTGGCCGACGCACATGTGGATGCCGGAGCCGAAACCGACATGGCCGGACGAGCGACGGGTGATGTCGTAGCTGTCCGGCTTGTCCCAGCGCCGCGGATCGCGATTGGCGGCGGCGAGGAACATCAGCACTTTCTCGCCCTCGCCGATGGTCGCGCCGGAGAGCTCGACCTCGCGCGTGGTGGTGCGGAAGAAGGTCTGCACTGGGCTCTCGAAACGCACCGCCTCCTCGAACGCATTGCGCGCCAGCGAGAGATCGTCGCGCAGGCGCTGCCATTGCTCCGGGAAGCGCGCGAGGCAATAGATGGCGGCGCCGATGCCGTTGACGGTGGTGTCGAGCCCGGCCGACAGCAGCGAGCGCACCAGCAGCGGCGCCTCGGCTGCGGTGATCGCGCCGTCGTCGACCTGGGCATGAATGCAGGCGCCAAAGCCGCCGGGTGCGAGATTGTCGCGCTGGCACTGCTCGGCGACATAGGCCTGGTGCGGCGCCGAGCGCGCGATCGCGTCCTGGCGCAACTGGTTCGGCGGACCGAACGCGTTGAACACGACACTCGCATAGGGAATGAGATGCTCGCGGCCTTCGCGCTTCAGGCCGAGCGCGTCCGGAAAGATCGAGAGCGGATAGGCTTCCGCGAGGTCCGTGATTGCGTCGAAGCTGTGCTTCTCCAGCAGCACATCGACCCGCTCCTCCGCCGCCGCCGTGAAGCGGTCGCGCACCTGCTTCATCACTGTCGGTGACAACACCTTGGAGAGTACGGCGCGGGTGCGGGTGTGCGCGGGTGGATCAGCCTCCAGAATCAGGCTCGGCGGCCGCCACGGCGCCTCCTTCTTGAAGTCGGAGAGGCCGACGCCGCGGCTGGAGCAGAATGTCGCGGGATCATTGAGGACGGCATGGACCTCGGCATAGCGCGCCACGCCATAGACGTTCCATTTATCGAGATAGACGACCGGCCCGGCCTCCCGCAGCAATTCATGCGTGGAATAGGGATCGGCAAAAAAGTCCATCGCGAAGGGATCGACGTCGAGATGCGGGACCGCCGTGCCGCCGGTGGATACAGGGGAGCCGGGTGCGCTCATTGATGTTCTCCMTCATTTTGATCTTGTGAAAGGCAACCGCATGCCCTTAGGTCTGCGGGCAGCCCCCGAGTCAAAACCCCGACATGCCGCCGTCCTCGACCAGATCCAGACAAAAGCCTGCGCCCGCTGACGCAGGGCCGACGCTCGACCTCGACCGTTACGTTCCGGCCTTCATCACCTTCATCGCCAACAAGCTCTCGAACAGCGCGACCGCGTTCTATCAGCGGCAGTTCGGCGTCAACGTCACGGAATGGCGGATCATGTCGCTGCTGGCGATCGAGCCCGGCATTCCGGCCTCGCGCATCTGCCACGTCATCGGTTTTGACAAGGGCCCGGTGAGCCGGACGCTGGCCGGCCTCGAGAAGCGCGGGCTGGTGTCGATCCGCACCGACCCGAACGACGGCCGTACCCATTCGATCTCGCTGACGGCGAGAGGACGCGCCACCCATGACAAGGTGATCGTCGCGGCGTTCGAGCGCGAGCGGCGGCTGCTGTCCTGCCTCAGCAAGGACGAGCGCGAGGTGCTGATCGATCTGCTGCGCCGGCTGCACGAAAATCTCGGCGCGGTGACGGACAGCAGCTACGGCTGACACGACGCGCGGCGAGCGCGCTGTGCGACCGCTTTCAGGCATGCGCAGGCATTTGCCGGCGGCATCATTCCTGCCGAGCATGTTTCCTCCCAGATCAGACACAGCGGTTCCTCCGCCGTCATTCTTGTCTGGAACGGTTCGCATAAATTAGTTGCTTAGGCAACAAAAGAATCGCGAGAGAGAATGCGGCAGGATGGCTGGCCTGTTGTACGAGCTGTCTCACTCCCTCTCCCCGTCCTTCACGGGGAGAGGGTGGGGTGAGGGGCTTTCGCCACTCGCGAGATCGTCGAGAGACCTGTACCCCTCMCCCGGATCGCRCCGGACGATGCTTCGCATCGCCGGGGGCGATCCGACCTCTCCCCGCAAGCGGGGAGAGGTGAAGAAAGCGCGATCGCCGTTATGAACAAGCGAACAGCTACAAACCAATCCACGCGCCCGGCGCATCATCATTCAGCCGCGCCACCGCATCCGCACGCCGCGTCAGCACGGCGCGCTGGTTGATGTAGCCCTTGTCGGTGATCTCGCCGCCGTCGACGGATGGCGGCTCTGCGAGCAACAGCGCGCGCGTGGCGTGGCCGGAGGAGTTTGCGCCCTGCTGCTTGAGCTTTGCGAGGCCCTGCGCGATTGCGGTCCTGACCTTCTCGTGGCTCAGCACCTCATCCACGCCGGCAGCTTCATCCAGACCGGCATGGACGCGGCAGGCCGCGATGTTCGGAAACACCAGGAACCGCACCTCGTCGCCGCCATGGCCGGCGACGACGATGTCCTGCGCGAGCGGCGCCAGTGCCGCGATGCCGGCGACGCGCAACGTGCCGACGCTGACCCAGGTGCCGGAATTGAGCTTGAAATCCTCGGCGACGCGGCCGTCGAAGAACAGGCCGCGCTCGGGCCGCGCGGGGTCGGCGAATGTCACGGCGTCGCCGATGAGATAGAAGCCCTCTTCGTCGAACGCCTGCTGCGTCAGCTCCGGCGCTTTCCAGTAACCCGGTGTGACGTTGGGGCCGCGCACCCGCACCTCCAGCTTGTCGCCGGAGGCGACGAGCTTCAATTCGGTTCCGGGTATAGGCACGCCGATATTGCCGGAGCGTTCGGCGAGGAAATGGCAGTCGGTTGCGAGCGGCGAGGTCTCGGTCGAGCCCCAGGCCGAGACCATCGGCAGCGGCCGGCCGACGGTTTCGATGGACAGCTGTTCGAGCGCATCCCAGAGATTCTGCGGCAATGCGGCGCCGGCATAGAAGGCGAACTTCACCTCGCCGAAGAAGCGGCGGCGCAGCTCCTCATCGCCGCGCAGCGCCGCGATCAGCATGTCGAAGCCGCGCGGCACGTTGAAATAGACCGTGGGCATCACGCTCCGGAGATTGGCGAGCGACGTCGCGAACAGGCCGGGCGCAGGCTTGCCGCCGTCGATATAGAGCGAGCCGCCATTGCGCAGCACGAGGTTGAAATTGTGGTTGGCGCCGAAGGTGTGGCTCCAGGGCAGCCAGTCGAGAATGACGAGATCGCCGCGGCCCGTCTCGAGAAAAGTCCAGGTCTGCGCCTTGGCCTGCTGGCTCGAGGTCAGCATGCGCTGGGTGTTGATGACGGCCTTCGGCGTCCCGGTCGAGCCCGAGGTGAACAGGAATTTTGCGATGGTGTCCGGCGTCACCGCGGCGAAGGCTGTTGCCACCTCCGGCGTCTCGGGTGTTCCCAGGATCGTGCGGAACGCAAGCGCATCGGCATCGTCGGGATTGCCGCTGATGATCGGCGCCCGATGCAGCGGCCTGATCGCGGCGAGTGCCGCGGTGAACGGCTTTGACGCGGAGACATAGATGGCGCCGGGCTCCAGCAGCGCGATCATGCTTCTCAGCTTGTCGAAGTCTCTGGACATCAACGAATAGGCCGGCGAGATCGCCGCGGAGGGCACGCCGACGTGTTGCGCGGCAAGCGCGAGCAGCGCGTGATCAATGCTGTTGTCGGACAGGATCACCACGGGCCGTTCTGCGCCGAGGCCCTGCGCCAGAATCCATGACGCCGCCGCGCGCACCTGCCGCAGCGCCTGCGCATAGGTGACGGTGGTCCATGGTGCGTCGACATTGGCGCGCTCGGCCAGGAAGATCGCATCCGGCCTCTCGCGCGCCCATTGCTCCAGCCAGTCGCCGATGCAGCGCGCGCTCCCGCGCAAGGGCGCCGGTGAGCGCAGCACGATGCTGCCGTCGGCGCGATGCTCGGCGACGGTCTTCGGCGCTGCGAACAGACTTGACGCGTCACCGCGTGGGGCGGCTGTCATCGGTTTCCTCCTCGCCCGGACCCGGGATCGGCTGCAGCCTCGTTCCGGGCTGCCTTGACGATAATGTTGAGCACGGCAATTGTTGTCGTCAACAACAATCTTTCCTTCGATGCCAGCGGGCGCTAGAGAAGGGGGCGCGGCGATGTTTGCGGAGACGATGGGTGGATAGAGCAATCGATCGAGAGACAAGCAGCCTGGCACGCAAGCGGACGGGCAACGGCGCAGCGCGACGGAGCGACGCAGACGCGATCGGCCTCGACGCGCTGACCGGGCACGCCGGCTACGCGGTGCGACGCTTCCAGATCTGGATTTTTCAGGACTTCATCAAGACGCTCGGTGAGGTCGACATCCGGCCGACGCAATATTCGGTGCTGACGGTGATCGCCGCCAATCCCGGCCTTTCGCAGATGGCTGTGGCAAAACGCCTCGGCATCGAGCGCGCCCGGCTGGTGCACCTGCTCGACAGCCTCGAACAACGCAAGCTGGTGAAGCGGATCAAGTCGAAGACGGACCGGCGCTCGCACGCGCTGCATCTCACGGCGCAGGGCGAGACCGCGCTGGCCAAGTTCAAGCGGCTTGCGGCCGAGCACGAACGGCATGTGGAAGAGAAGATCGGCAAGGCGAACCGGGAGCGGCTGCTCCAGATCCTGGCCAGCTTCACCTGATCCCGACTGCCCATGATTTGTGCAGATGCCCGTAACGGGGCGCTGGCACGACGGTCCGGCCGACCCACGAAATCTCCCCCAACCCACTGATTCCCCGATAATATCCGGAGCATCCGCGCTGCCCGGATTCTGTACACAATGGCACATCGCTTGCTTCAATCCGGGTGAAGACAGATTGTCGGAGTTTTGTCGCCATGAGGGCTGAAATGGGGGCTGAGCAGCCTGAAACGATCGCCGCGATTGTGGCCGCGCATCGCGCGGGCACGGCCACGCCGGCGCAGACGGTCGCGCGCAGCTACCAGCGCATCCGCGACCACAACGATCCCGCCGTCTTCATCAGCCTGCGCGACGAGAAGGACGCGATCGCGGAGGCCGAGGCGCTGGCCGCGCGCAAGGATGCCGCCAGCCTGCCGCTCTACGGCGTGCCGGTCGCGGTGAAGGACAATATCGACGCGCTGGGCTTCCCGACCACCGCCGCCTGCCCGGCCTTCGCCTATACGCCGACGCACGACTCCACCGCGGTCGAGCGGCTGCGCGCGGCCGGCGCCATCATCATCGGCAAGACCAATCTCGACCAGTTCGCGACCGGCCTCGTCGGCGTGCGCTCGCCCTACGGCATCCCCCGCAATTCGATCCGCGAGGATTTGATCCCCGGCGGATCGAGCTCGGGATCGGCGACCGCCGTCGGCGCCGGCCTGGTGCCGCTGTCGCTCGGCACGGATACAGCAGGCTCAGGGCGCGTGCCGGCGATGCTCAACAACATCGTCGGGCTGAAGCCGAGCCTCGGCATGGTCTCGACCGCGGGGATGGTGGCGGCCTGCCGCACGCTGGACTGCATCTCGGTGTTCGCCTTGACGGTCGACGACGCAGCATTGGCCCTCTCCGTGATGGCGGGTCCCGACCAGGCCGATCCGTTCTCGCGCGACCGGCCGCTCGGCGCGATCACGCCGCTCCCGGCCAATCTCCGCCTCGGCGTGCCGCGCAACGGGCAATTGATCTTCTTCGGCGACAGGAAAGCGGAAGCGGCCTATGGCGATGCGCTGAAGCGCTGGACCGCGCTCGGCGCGAAGCTGGTCGAGTTCGACCTCGAGCCGTTCTACGAGACGGCGCGGCTGCTCTATGAGGGGCCGTGGGTCGCCGAGCGCTATCTCGTGATCCGCAACCTGCTCGCCTCCGCCCCGGATTCGATCCATCCGGTGACGCGCGAGATCACGGCCGCCGGTTCGCGGCTCACGGCGGCCGACACCTTCTCCGCACTCTACCGCTTGCAGGGCCTGCGCAAGATCGCCGAACGCACCTTCGCCAACATCGACGCGCTGGTGCTGCCGACGGCGCCGACAGCGTATACGACCGCGCAGGTGCTGGCCAATCCGGTCGAGCTCAACAGCCGGCTCGGCACCTACACCAACTTCGTGAACCTGCTCGACCTCTGCGGCCTCGCGCTGCCGGCGGCGATGCGTGCTGATGGCATTCCGTTCGGCATCACCCTTCTGGCGCCAGCGGGTCGCGACGCGATGCTCGCGAGCATCGGTCGCGTCTTCCATGCCGATACCAGGCTGACCGTTGGCGCCAAGGGCGTGGCGCAGCCACCGCTCGCTTTGCCTCCCGCAAGCAGCGGCGACGAGATTCCGATCGCGGTGGTCGGCGCGCATCTCTCCGGCATGGCGCTGAACGGCGAATTGAAGGCGCTGAACGGACATCTGATCGAGGTGACGAAGACCGCGCCCGACTACAAGCTCTATGCGCTCCAGACCACGCCGCCGAAGCCCGGCATGCTGCGCGTCGCAGCCGGCAAGGGCGCCGCGATCGAGCTCGAGATCTGGTCGCTGTCGTCGTCCGCCTTCGGCAAATTCGTCAACGCGATTCCCGCGCCGATGGCGATTGGCACGATCCGGCTTGCCGACGGCCGTGCCGTGAAGGGGTTTCTCGTCGAGCCGGAAGTGCTGGCCGAAGCCCGCGACATCACCGCCTATGGCGGCTGGCGCGCGTATATGGCGGAAGCGGCGACGGCGTAGGCCGGCCGAGTCGCAGACGCCGTCACCCCGCGTGTTTCAGCAACGGCCAGTCGGGGTAATGGGTCCTGGCTTTCGCCAGGACCACATCCACATCACTTCGTCAGCGGGCAGCCGCTGTCCTTGGCGGTGAAGAAGGCCTTGTCGCCGGGGACGGTCGCGAGCAGCTTGTAATAGTCCCAGGGCTTCTTCGACTCCGATGGCTTCTTGACCTCGAACAGATACATGTCGTGGACCATGCGGCCGTTCTCGAGCACCTTGCCGCCCTGCGCGAAGTCGTCGTCGACCGGCAGCTCCTTCAACTTCTTGGCAACCGCATCCGGATCCTTGGTGCCGGCGGCCTTGACCGCCTTGAGATAGCTCAGCGTCGCGGAGTAGGTGCCGGCGTGGATCATGCTCGGCATCCGCCCGGTGCGCTTGAGGAAGCGTTCGCCGAGATTGCGGGTGCGGTCGTTGAGATCCCAGTAATAGCCTTCGGTCAGCACCAGTCCTTGCGCAGCCTGCAAGCCGAGGCCGTTCACCTCGGCGAGCGTCATCAAGAGGCCCGCGAGCTTCTGACCACTGGCGACGATGCCGAACTCCGACGCCTGCTTGATCGAGTTGGTGGTGTCGAGGCCGGCATTGGCAAGACCGACGATCTTCGCCTTGGAGCTCTGCGCCTGGAGCAGGAAGGAGGAGAAGTCCGAGGAGTTGAGCGGCACGCGCACCGAGCCGAGCACCTTGCCGCCATTGGCGGTGACGATCTCGCTGGTGTCCTTTTCCAGCGCGTAGCCGAAGGCGTAGTCGGCGGTGAGGAAGAACCAGGTRTCGCCGCCGGCCTTGGTCAGCGCACCACCGGTGCCGACGCCGAGCGCGCGGGTGTCATAGGCCCAGTGGAAGCCGTAGGGCTGGCAGGCATCGCCGGTGAGGCGCGAGGTCGCGGCGCCCACGACGATGTCGATCTTCTTCTTTTCCTTCGAGAGCTCATGGATCGCGAGCGCGACCGAGGAGGTCGTCAGCTCCGTGATCATGTCGACGTTCTCGACGTCGTACCAGCGCCGCGCGATCGAGCTCGCAAGGTCCGCCTTGTTCTGGTGATCGGCGGTGACGAGCTCGATCTTCTGGCCCAGCACCTCGCCGCCAAAATCCTCGATCGCCATCCTGGCCGCTTCGACCGACCATTTGCCGCCGTAATCGGCATAGACGCCGGACTGGTCGTTGAGGATGCCGATCTTGACGCCTTGCGCGAAGGCCGGCGCCGCGAGCAGCAGCGCAGACGTTGCGACGGCGGCCAAAAGTGCTGATTTCATATGTTGGCTCCCAGCAGTTTCTGTTTTGAAATCGCGCGGATACTAGTGAAGAACCCCGCGCCTGCCCATCCATTGCGTGTTGGTCGTTAGTATGAAGGGCGGCACCACATCGTCGTCCCGGCGAAGGCCGGGACCCATACCCACAGAATTGAATTTGGCGAAGATTGGTAATTGCCAGCTAGCCCCAAACCACTCCCTGGGGTTATGGGTCCCGGCCTTCGCCGGGACGACAGCGTGAATGTTGAAGCGCCGGCGGCCACCACCGACACTTATGAGGCCGCGACCTTCGGCTTCCCGTCGTTCTTCCCCTCTGCCAGATTCCGCACCACCACGTAGAAGATCGGCGTGAACAGGAGGCCGAACAGGGTGACGCCGATCATGCCGAAGAACACGGCGACGCCGACGGCCTGCCGCATCTCCGAGCCCGAGCCGGACGAGATCACCAGCGGCAGCACGCCGAGGATGAAGGCGAAGGACGTCATCAGGATCGGCCGCAGGCGCAACCGGCAGGCGTCGATCACGGCCTCCAGCCGCGGCTTGCCCTCGTTTTCGATGTCGCGAGCGAACTCCACGATCAGGATCGCGTTCTTCGCCGCCAACCCCACCAGCACGACGAAGCCGATCTGCGTGAGGATGTTGACGTCCTGGCCCATGATGCGCACGCCGATGGTGGCAGCGAGCAAACACATCGGCACGATCAGGATGACCGCGAACGGCAGCGTCCAGCTGCCATATTGCGCGGCGAGCACGAGATAGACGAACAGCACGCAGATCGGGAACACGTAGAGGCCGGCATTGCCGCCGGTGACCTGCTGATAGGACAGATCCGTCCACTCGAAGGTGAAGCCGCTCGGCAGAGTGTCGTCCGCGAGCTTCTTGATGGCGTTGAGCGCGGTGGTCGAGCTGGTGCCCGGCGCCGGCTCGCCCTGCAATTCGGACGCGGCATAGAGATTGTAGCGCGCAACGCGGTCGGGGCCCGAGACGTCCTTGAATTCGACCACGCTGCCGAGCATCACCATGTCGCCGGCGCCGTTGCGGGTGCGCAGCCGCGAGAGGTCGCTGGGTTCTTTCCGGAACGGGAAATCAGCCTGCGCGGTGACGTGATAGGTGCGGCCGAACAGGTTGAAGTCGTTGACATAGGTCGATCCGAAATAGGTCTGGATCGTGTCGTTGATGTTGGCGATGGGGACACCGAGCTTCTGCGCCTTGGTGCGGTCGATATCGACGAAGAGCTGCGGCGTGTTGGCTGAGAACGGCGAGAACACCGTCGGAGCGAGCAGCGAGGGCGATTTGCGCGCCGCCGCAACAAGCTCGTCGGTGGCCGCGGCGAGCAGCTCAGGCCCGCGACCCTGGCGGTCCTGGATGCGGATGGTGAAGCCGCCGCCGGTGCCGATGCCGGGCACGGCCGGCGGCGGAATGACGATAATGAACGCGCCCTGGATCACGGCGAGCCGCTTGCGCAGCTCGGCCGTGATGGCGTTCGCCGTCAGCCCCTTCTTCAGGCGCACCTCGGGTTCATCGAATACCGGGAACAGAGCGGCCGCGTTGCCGGCCTGAGTGCGCGTCGCGCCGGAGAAGCCCGCGAAAGCGGCAACACGGATGATACCCGGCGTATCCAGCGAGATCCGCTCGATCTCGCGCACGACCTCCGTGGTGCGCGCCAGCGACGCCGCGCCCGGCAATTGCACGGAGATGATGACGTAGCCGCGATCCTGCGCCGGAATAAAGCCTTGCGACGTGGTCCCGATCAGCCAGCCGGCGCTGCCGATCAGCACGACATAGATCAGGATCATCACCACCGAATGGCGAATGACGAAATTGGCGACGCCGGCATAGCCATGCGCCAGCCGGTCGAACACACGGTTGAAGACGCCGGTGAAGGCATTCCAGCCGCGCGCGATGACATTCCAGCTTGCCGGCGGCCGCTTTTCCTCATGCGGCGTGAGGATCTGCGAGGCCAGCGCCGGCGACAGCGTCAGCGAACAGAAGCAGGAGATCGCGGTCGCGACCGCAATGGTGACGGCAAATTGCTGGAAGAATTGCCCGGAAATGCCGCCGATGAATGCAGTCGGCACGAACACCGCGCACAGCACCAGCGCGATCGAGACCAGCGCGCCGCCGACCTCTTCCATGGTCTTGAGCGCGGCATCGCGCCGGCTCAGGCCGTGCTCGAGATGGCGCTCCACATTCTCCACCACCACGATGGCGTCGTCGACCACGATGCCGACCGCAAGCACGAGGCCAAACAAGGTGAGATTGTTGATGGAGAAACCGAGCGCCGCCATCACYGCAAACGTGCCGACCAGCGAGACCGGGATCGCGATGATTGGGATGATCGCCGGCCGCCAGCCCTGCAGGAACACCAGCACCACGATGACCACGAGCAGCATGGCCTCGTAGATGGTCTTGATCAGCTCGTGGACGGACTGTGCGATGAATTCGGTCGGGTTGTAGCCGATATTGTAATCGAGGCCTTTCGGGAAGCTCTCCTTGAGCTTCGTCATGGTGTCGGAGATGTTCTTGGCCGTCGCGAGCGCGTTCGACCCGGGCCGCTGCGTCACCAGCATGGCGACCGCCGATTTGCGCAGCAGGAAGCTGTTGGTCGAGTACGCCAGCGCACCGAGCTCGATGCGGGCGACGTCGCGCAGGCGCACCGTGCGGCCGTCGGAGCCGGCCTTGATCAGAATGTCCTCGAACTGCTTCTGGTCCTTCAGCCGCCCGGTGAAGGTGAGGTTCGGCTGGAAGGCACGGTCGGCGATCGGCGGCTCCGCGATCTGGCCGCCCGCGATCTGCACGTTCTGCGCGCGAATCGCCGCCAGCACTTCGGTCGAGGTCAGGCCGAGATTGGCGATCCTGTCAGGGTCGAGCCACAGCCGCATCGAATAATCGCGTGCGCCGAAAATCTGGATGTCGCCGACGCCGTCGATCCGCAGCAGCTGGTCGCGGACCTGGAGCAGCGCGTAATTGGAGATGTAGAGCTGGTCGAATGTGTCGTCGGGCGACAGCATGAACACGACCATCAGGATGTCGGGCGAGTTCTTGCGGGTGACGACGCCGTTGCGCTGCACTTCGTCCGGCAGTTGCGGCTGCGCGATCGCGACGCGGTTCTGCACCAGCACCTGCGCCTTGTCGAGGTCGGTGCCGAGCTTGAAGGTGACGGTGATCGTCAATTGCCCGTTCGAGGTCGCCTGGCTGTAGAGATACAGCATGTCCTCGACGCCGTTGATCTGCTGCTCGATCGGAGCCGCGACGGTGTCGGACACGGTTTGCGCCGAGGCGCCCGGATATTGCGTGGTGACGACGACGGTCGGGGGCACCACTTGCGGATATTCGGAGACCGGCAGCGTGGTATAGGCGAGCGTGCCGACGATCAGCAGCACGATCGACAGCACCATCGCCAGGATGGGCTGGTTGATGGAGAGACGGCCAAGATTCATGACTTGTCACCGGGCTTGCCACCGGCCGGCGCTTGCGCGGGAGACGGCGTGACCTTGGCGCCGACACGGGCGCGCTGGATGCCGTTGACGATGACGCGGTCCTCCGCCTTCAGCCCTTCGCGGATCACGCGCAGGCCCTCRTCGAGCGGTCCGAGCACCACGGGACGCGCCTCGACGGTGTCGTCCGGCTTGACCACGAACACGATCTTGCGGGACTGGTCGGTGGCAACCGCGACATCCGGAATCAGCAGCGCCTCATAGGGCGCGCTGCCGATCAGCCGGACGCGGCCGAACTGGCCGGGCAGGATGGAGAGATCGGTATTCTTGATCACGGCGCGGCTGCGCAGCGTGCCGGTGGAGACATCGAGGCGGTTGTCGAGGAAGTTGATGGTGCCCTCATGCGACGGCTTGGTCTCGCCGGCGAGCGTCACCTGGACCGGGTTCGCGGTGTCGCGCGAGCTCGGGCGCTTACCCTCGAACCACAGCTTGCTGTATTTGATGAACGTCGCCTCATCCATGTCGAAATAGACGTAGATCGGATCGAGCGTCACGATCGAGGTGAGCAGCGTCGAGGTGCCGGTGTCGCTGCCCTGCACGAGATTGCCGGGGCTGACGAGATGGCGGCTGACGCGGCCGGTGAGCGGCGCGGTCACGTGGGTGAACTCGATGTTGAGCCGCGCGGCCTTCAGTGCACCCTCGGCCTGCGTCGCCGCAGCGTGCGCGGCCTGCAGGGCCTGGCGGCGCTGGTCGACGACCTGCTCGGACACGGCGCTGGTCTGGACCAGGTTCAGGCCACGGTCGAGCTCGCGCTTGGCGAGTTCCACCTTGGCGCGTGCGTCCGCGAGCTGGCCGTCCGCCTGCTCCGCCACCGCCTCGAACGGCCGCGGGTCGATGACGTAGAGCAGATCGCCCTGACGCACGATCGCGCCGTCCTGGAATTCGACGGAGTTGACGAAGCCGCCGACGCGGGGGCGCACCTGCACCTCCTCCGTCGCCTCGAAGCGGCCGGTGAATTCGTCCCAATCGGTGACGGTGCGCTTGACCGGCTGGGCAACGGTCACCGGCGGCGGCGGAGGGGCGGCCGCCTGAGAGGCCGGCTGGCCGCAGCCGGCGAGGGCGAATGCCGCGACAAGAAGCCCGGCGATCGCGCAATGCCGGGGCGAAACGAAATCGTGCGTTTTGACAAATTGCTCGCTTCCGTCCGGTCCGCTCATCCCAGGCCCTCGCATGATCGCCGCAGAAACATCAGGGTACTCGCCTACCCGCGGGCGACACAAGATGAGTTTCAATGATGAATTCTTCAAGACGAGAGCAAGTGCAACGCTCGGAAGAGTGCCCTAGCCGGATGACGGGTTGACAGGTCGTCCTTCGCCTCTCCCCGCGTGCGGGGAGAGGCCGGAATGCGCGCGTCGCGCGTATTCCGGGAGCCCGACTGTCATCGTCTTTGTGGATAGAGCCCCTCACCCCGCCCCTCTCCCCGTAAGAACGGGGAGAGGGAGGAGGAGGAAAGGCGCCAGCGTCTTCGCACATGACGGCCGCGACGGGCTCGGCTAGATTACCCCCACAAGAACAAGACGAATTGTCCCGGGAGGACAGGCGTGCACCAAGGGCGTGTCGTATACGGCGCGATCGAGGAGGTTGTGTTCGGCCATCCCGCCGCCGAGGCTGTTGTCGCGCAGATGGACCGGCTGGGGACGCGCCGCGCCTTCCTGATGGTGTCCGGCACACTGAACCGGCAGACCGATGAAATCGCGAAGATCAGAGAGGCGCTGGGCGCGCGCTGCGCCGGGCTGTTCGACGCCATGCCGGCGCATACGCCGCGCGAGGCGGTGATCGCTGCTGCCAATGCGGCGCGCGAGGCGGGCGCCGACCTGATCGTCACCGTCGGCGGCGGCTCGATCACCGACGGCGCCAAGGCGGTGCAGCTCTGCCTCGCCAACGGCATCGACGATATCGACGGCATCGAGCGCATCCGCGTGCACAAGGGCGTGGCGCCCGAGATGAATGCGCCGACCGTGCGTCAGATCAGCGTGCCGACGACCATTGCCGGCGGCGAGTTCAGCTCGATCGCGGGCGTCACCGACCGCAGCACGCATGTGAAGCAGATGCTGCGGCATCCGCTGACGGTGCCGCGCGCGACCATCCTCGATCCCGCCATCACCGTGCACACGCCGGAATGGCTGTTCCTCTCGACCGGCATCCGCGCCGTCGACCATTGCGTCGAGGCGATCTGCTCGCGCGAGACGCATCCTTACGCCGACGCGCAATCGGTGAAGGGCCTCGCCATGCTCGCCGACGCGCTGCCGCGGGTGAAGGCCGACCCGTCCGACCTCGACGCGCGGATGGATGCGCAGATCGGCACCTGGCTCTCGATGGGCGCGCTCGCCGCCGGCGTGCCGATGGGCGCGAGCCACGGCATCGGCTACGTGCTTGGCGCCGCCTTCGACGTGCCGCATGGCTACACGTCCTGCATCATGCTGCCGGCGGTGATGCGCTGGAATGCGCGCGACAATGCCGAGCGCCAGATCATCGTCGCCGCCGCGATGGGCTTTCCCGGCCGGGATGCCGCCGACGTGCTGGACGCCTTCATCCGTTCGCTCGGCATGCCGCGCAGCCTTGCCGAGGTGCGGGTGTCGCCGGAGCATTTCGACGCCATCGCCGAACAGGCGATGCGCACCAACTGGATCCCGCGCAACCCGCGCAAGATCGACGGCCCCGCGCAAGTGCGCGAAATCCTGCTTCTCGCCGCATAGTTCAAAACCGGAGGACTGATGTATCCAGGTCAGCATGCCCGCCTGCGCCCGCTGCAACCCGCCTTCATCATGGCGGCGACCGGCGAGACCGTCACCTATCGCGAGCTCGATGCGCGCAGTAATCGCCTGGCGCAGCTGTTTCGCAGGCACGGATTGAGGCGGCTCGACCATTACTCGATCTTCATGGAGAACAATTCCCGCTATCTCGAAGCCTGCGGCGCCGGCGAGCGGTCCGGCCTCTACTACACCTGCATCAATTCCTTCCTCACCGCGGGCGAACTCGCCTATCTCCTCGTCAACAGCCAGTCCAAGATCCTGATCACGTCGGTGGCGAAGCTCGACATCGCGCGCGAGGCGATCAACGTGTGTCCGGACGTCAAGCTCTGCATCGTCGCCGACGGACCCGGCGAGAGCGAGCGTATCGTCGGCCTTGCGGAGGTCACCGCCGACCTGCCGACGACGCCGATTGCGGATGAGTGGCTCGGCACCGCGATGCTGTATTCGTCGGGCACGACGGGACGGCCGAAGGGCATCCTGCGGCCGCTGCCGGAGGAGCCGCCAAAGCACAATCTGCCGCTGTTCGATTTCCTGACCAAGCTCTGGCACTACCGCGAGGGCATGGTCTATCTGTCGCCGGCGCCGCTCTATCACTCGGCGCCACAAGCGGCCGTGAACCTGACGATCCGCATGGGCGGCACCGTGATCATCATGGAGAATTTCGATCCCGAGCGCTATCTCCAGCTCGTCGAGCGCTGGGGCATCACCCACACCCAGCTGGTGCCGACGATGTTCTCGCGCATGCTGAAGCTGCCGGAGGAGGTGCGCAGCCGTTACGACCTGTCATCGCTGGAGATCGCGATCCATGCCGCCGCACCCTGCCCGGCGCTGGTCAAGGACGACATCATCAAATGGTGGGGACCGATCATTCACGAATATTACGGCGCGACCGAAGGCCTCGGCTTCACCGCCTGCAACAGCGAAGAGTGGCTCGCCCATCGCGGCACCGTCGGCAAGGTGCTGTTCGGCGACCTCCACATCCTCGACGAGGACATGAGGCCGTGCCCAACCGGCACGCCCGGCCAGGTGTGGTTCAAGACGGCATCGCCGTTCGAATATTTCAACGATCCGGAGAAGACGAAAGAGGCGCGCTCGGCCGACGGCAGCATGAGCACGGTCGGCGACGTCGGCTATGTCGACGCGGACCGCTTCCTCTACCTCACCGACCGCGCGACCTTCATGATCATTTCCGGCGGCGTCAACATCTATCCGCAGGAGTGCGAGAACCTGCTGATCACGCATCCGAAGGTCGCGGATGCCGCCGTGTTCGGCGTGCCCAATGCCGATCTCGGCGAAGAGGTGAAGGCGGTGGTGCAGCCGATGCCGGGCGTGGTGCCCGGGCCGGCGCTGGCGGAGGAACTGATCGCCTTCTGCGGGGCATCGCTGTCGCGCCAGAAGGTGCCGCGCTCGGTCGATTTCGAAAAAGAGCTGCCGCGGCTGCCGACCGGCAAGCTCTACAAGCGGCTGCTGCGGGATCGGTATTGGGGCAACAAGGCGTCGCGGATCGTGTGAGCCTAAACCGACACCGCGTAGATCTCGTATTCCCCGCGCACCAGTTCGATATGCGCGCGCATGGCGGCGGCGGCGCCCTGCTTGTCGCCGCGCATGATGGCGACGACAACGCGGTCGTGCTCGGCTTGTGACTTGGCGAGGCGGCCGAGGTTGCGGAACTGGGCGCGGCGGAACGGCTGCACGCGGACGCGGGTTGCGAGCGTGATCTCGGCGATGTAGCCGTTCTGCGATCCCGCATAGATCGCATTGTGGAAGCGCTCGTTGACCTCGTGGAAGCGGTCGGGATTGCCGGCGTAGCTCAGCACCCGCAGCTCTTCGTGAACGGCTTCGAGACCATGTCGCTCAGCCGCCGACATGCGCTCGGCGGCAAGGCCGGCGCACAGCGCCTCGAGCTCGGCCATCGCCTCGAACATGCCCTTCAGCCGCTCGATCGACGGCTGCGCCACCACCGCGCCGCGATGAGGCCGTGCCTCGACCAGGCCGCTCGCCACCAGCTGACGCAGCGCCTCGCGCACCGGCGTGCGCGACACGCTGAAGCGCCGCGCGATATCGGTCTCGTCCAGCGGCGCGCCGGGCGGCAGGGCGCCGCGCACGATCTCGTCGGCGAGCTGAAGGCGCAGCTCCTCGGCACGCGTGACCTTCTGCAGCGAGGGCAGCGCCCGGTCGACGCGCGGCACCACCGGCTCGGCCGGCAGTGTTCCGGGCGGAAAGTCGTCAAGCGTCATCCGATCAGGTCTCTTTCGACTCGTCGATGATGCTGACATGGGCAGCGACGACGCGCCAGCCCTCCGGGAAGCGAATCCAGGTCTGCATCTGCCGGCCGACCTTGCCGGGAGTCGTGTCGCGGTAGAACAAAGTGGAGGCCACGGCCGTATCGCGGCCATAGCTGGTGATGACGGTTTTCGCGGTGCGGCGGTTAAGCCCGACCGGCGAGCGGCCGGCGCGGAAGCCGGAGATCGCCTCATAGCCGTAGAGGTTCTCGCCGATGCCGTAGCGCAACGTGCGCGAGTCATTGCGGAAGAGCTCGCCGAGCACGGCGACATCGTTGGTGATCAGCGCCTGCTCATAGCGCTCGAACGCGGCTTTGACTTCCGCGATCACCTCGGGGAGATCAATCTCCATTTCAAATTCCTCTCGGTGACGGCGCGGCGACGACGCCCATCTTCTCCAATGCGTGCGCGACGCGCAACGCGATGTCCTCGCGCCAGGGCGCGGCGATGATCTGCACGCCGATCGGCAGCGGCTCGAGCGGCACGGGAACCGCGACCACGGGCAGGCCGATGAACGAGATCGGCTGGGTGTGGATACCGATATTGGCGCGCACCGGCAGATCGACGCCGTCGAGATTGAAATTCACCTGGCCAAGCTTCGGCGCGGTGCAGGGCGTTGCCGGCGCGATCAGCACGTCGACGGATTTGAAGATCTCGGAAAACTGCGCGCGATACCAGCGGCGGAATTTCTGCGCGCGGTCGACCAGCGGCGCCGGCACCATCGCGCCGGCGATCAGCCGGTCGCGCACGGCGGGATCGAAATCGTTCGGGCGCTTGCGCAGGCGATCGAGATGCAGCGAGGCGCCTTCGGTCGTGCTGATGACGTAAGCCGCTGCACGGGCGCGCGCGGCTTCAGGCACATCGACGATTTGCGTCGCGCCAAGCGCCTTGGCGACGCGGCTGACGGCTTCGACGGCTTCCGGAAACACGTTCTTCTGGAAGTAGCCGCCGGCAATCGCGATGCGCAGGTCCGAAACCGGATTGGCGAGCAGCGGCGTCGTCGGCTCCAGACCGCGCGTGGTCGTGCAGGCGGCATCGTCGGGATCCGGCCCCTGCATCGCGTCATAGGCAAGCGCGAGATCGGTGACCGAGCGCGCGAACGGGCCGAGATGATCGAAGCTCGCGACGAACGGAAAGGAGCGCGCCCGCGACAGCCGGCCATAGGTCGGCTTCAGGCCAAAGATGCCGCAGAACGACGATGGCACGCGGATCGAACCGTTGGTGTCCGATCCCAGCGCGATCGGCACCAGCGCGCCGCCGACGGCGCTCCCCGAACCGCCGGAGGAGCCACCGCTCATCCGCGTGGTGTCGTGCGGATTGCGCGAGGGCCCGTCGTGGACATTCTCGCCGGTGAAGTCGTAGGCGTATTCGCCCATGTTGAGCGCGCCGACCAGCACGGCGCCAGCGGCTTCCATGCGTTCGATCAGCGTGGCGTCGCGCTTGGCGGGCGCAAGGTCGCGGTTGATCTTGGAGCCGGCCCGCGTCGGCAGGCCCGCGACGTCAAAGAGGTTCTTCACCGCGAAGGGGACGCCGGCGAGCGGGCCGACTGTCTTGCCGGCGGCTACATCGGCATCGAGCGCGCGCGCTTTCGCACGGGCGCGATCGGCGGTGACGTCGGTGAAGGAATTGAGGATGCCGTCGTGCTGCTTGATCCGCGCAAGGGCTGCTTCGGTGGCATCGAGCGCGGACAATTTGCCGCCGGCCACCGCCTTGGCGATCTCGGCAGCCGTCAAATCTGGCTTGGTGGTCATGGCGGCGTCAGACGGAGAAGATGGGCGCCGGCTCGGTCTCGTCCGGCAGCGCGAATTCGTCGACCAGGCGGGCGAGCCGCAGCGAGACCTCGAGATTGGCGCGAATGGCCGGCCGCCAGGCGTCCTCGACAGGCAACGCCAGCGCTTTCGCGACGGCGTCGATGTAATCGTCCAGCGGTTCGGCCATCACGCTCCCAAACAGTCTCTCAGTGCACCGGCAACGGCGGATGCGGGATCGCCGTCAACAGCTCCTTGGTGTAGTCGTCCTGCGGATCGCTCAAAACCCTCTCGGAAGAGCCTTCCTCGACGATTCGACCCGTCCGCATCACAATGACACGATCGCACAGCAAGCGCACTACGTTCAAATCATGCGAGACGAACAGATAGCTCATACCTAGCCGCGCCTTGAGGTCCTGGAGCAGGTTGAGGACCACGGCCTGGACCGACACGTCCAGCGCCGCGGTCGGCTCGTCCAGGATGACGAGCTTCGGATGCAGCGCGATCGCCCGGGCAATGCCGACGCGGGCCTTCTGGCCGCCGGACAGCTGGTGCGGGAACCGATCCAGCAGGTTGAGCGGCAGGCCGACCATGGTGGCCAGCTCCTCGCAGCGCGCCCGGAGCGCGTCACGCCCCCTGACGTCGCCGAGCTGCATGATGGGGTCGGCGATGGCGCGCACGGCGGTGAAGCGCGGGTTGAGGCTGTCGGTCGGGTCCTGGAACACCATCTGGATGCGGCTGCGCTGCGGCAGCCGGGCGAAGGAGGCAGGCTGGATGGCGCCGATGTCCTCGCCGTCGAACTGGATCAGGCCGGAGGTCTGGTCCAAGAGCCGCATCACCATCATCGATGTGGTCGATTTGCCGCAGCCGGATTCGCCGACCAGGCCGACGCTCTCGCCGTGGCCGATCGAGAAGCTGATGCCGTCGACGGCGCGGAAGACGTCCGGCTCGACCGGCGGCTTGCGGCCGAACAGCTTGCCGAGCGTCGCGGTCGCGCCCTGGCGGGGATATTCCTTGACCAGCTTTTCGATGAGGAGGAGGGGCTTGGGAGTCTCGTCACCCCCGGGCTTGACCCGGGGGTCCATCGCCTGAGACGAGTCTTGCGAAGCGTGATGGATGGCCGGGTCAAGCCCGGCCATGACTGATGAGGATTGGGAGATGCCCTCCTCCTCCGGCAGCAGATCCCGCAAGCTCACACCGAGCCGCGGCGTCGCGCGCATCAGCTTCTTGGTGTAGGGGTGCTGCGGGTTGGCGAAGATGTCGGCGGCCTTGGCGGTCTCGACCACCCGGCCCTTCTCCATCACCACGACGCGGTCGCAATAGGCAGCGGCGAGGCCGAGATCGTGGGTGATCAGGATGGTCGACATCGACTTGCGCTTGGTCAGCTCGACGATCAAATCCATCACTGCTTTCTGCGTGGTGACGTCGAGGCCGGTGGTCGGCTCGTCGGCGATCAGCAGCTGCGGATTGCAGGCGAGCGCGAGCGCGATGACGACGCGCTGGCACATGCCCCCCGAAAGCTCGAACGGATAGGCGTGGTAGCGCTCGCGCGGACGGGCGATCTTGACCTGCTCCAGCGCCTCGATCGCCCTCTCACCTCGATCGGCGACCGGCGCCTGCTGCACATGGGTGCGCAGCACGTCCTCGATCTGGTCGCCGACTTTCCGGATCGGGTTCAGTGCCGCGCGCGGGTTCTGAAAAATCATCGAGACTTCGCGGCCGCGCAGATCGCGCATCTGGTCTTCGGTCGCGGCCTTGACGTCGATGCCGGAGAACATCACGGAGCCCTCGGCGATCTTGCCGGCGCGGTCGAGGATGCGCATCACCGCGTAGGACGTCACCGACTTGCCGGAGCCGGACTCACCGACGATGGCGAGCGTCTCGCCCTTGGCGACGGAGATGTTGACGTGCTGCACGGCCTTCACAATGCCGCGGCGGGTGGAGAATTCGACCGTGAGGTCCTGGACGTCGAGGAGCGGCTGGGCGGTCATGGGTGCCTGCCAATCAAAAAGGTCGAAAACAACCCCATGCACAGTAGAATGGCACTGGAATCATTGATGAATTTTGGACGGAAATTGGCCATCACGTCCTCCGCTGCGGGTCGACGATGTCGCGCAGGCCGTCGCCGAGGAGGTTGAAGCAGAACACGGCGATCATCAGAGCGAGGCCCGGGAACAGCGCGATCCACCATTCGCCCGACACCATGAAGCCGGCGCCTTCCGCGACCATGATGCCCCATTCGGCGGTCGGCGGGCGGACCCCGAGGCCGATGAAGGACAGGCCGGCGGCGTTGAGGATGGCGTAGCCCATGGTCAGCGACATCTGCACGATCATGATCGGCATGATGTTCGGCAGAATGTGCACCAAGAGGATGCGGAATTCGCCGTTGCCCGACAGCCGCGCCGCCTGCACGAAGCCGGCGTTACGGCGGACATTGGCTTCCGCGCGCGCAACACGGGCATAAAGCGGGAAGTTGACGATGGCGGTCGCCAGGATGATGTTCTGCACGGTGTTGCCGAGCGCTGCGACGATGCCCATCGCCAGCACGAACAGCGGAAAGGCCATGATGGTGTCGGCGATGCGGCCGACGATACGGTCGGTCCAGCCGCCGAAATAGCCGGCGGCGATGCCGGCGAGCCCGCCCATCAGAAACACCAGCACGACGGAGGCGACCGCGATGAACGTATCGAGACGCGTCGCCACCACGACGCGGCTGAAGATGTCGCGGCCCAATTGATCGGTTCCGAACCAGTGCGCGGCCGAGGGCGGCTTCAGCGACGCCGCGGTGTCGGACGCCAGCGGATCATACGGCACCACATAGGGACCGAAGATCGCGGCAGCGAGGATCACGATCAGCAGCGCGAAGGCGAAGCCCGTGACCTTGTTCTCGCCGAGAACGTAACGGGTCTGTTCGAGGATCGCGGCGAGTCCCGAGGTGCGCGCGGGACCCACGGGTTCGACAGCAGGCGCAACGGAGCTCATGGTTTAGCCCTCCAACCTGACACGTGGATCGATCACGCCATAGAGAATGTCGATCACCAGATTCAAAAGCACGTACATGACCGCCATGGTCAGCACGAAACCCTGCACCGGCGCGAAGTCCGACGAGATCAGCGCTTCCACCGCATAGGAGCCGATGCCGGGCCAGGCGAACACCTTCTCGACCAGCACGTTCGCGCCAAGCAGGAACGAGAACACCATGCTGAGCGTGGTGATGACGGGCAGCATCGCGTTGCGGAAGGCGTAGGTGACGATGACGGTCGCCGGCGACAGGCCGCTGGCGCGGGCGGTGCGGACGAACTCCGACGACAGCACCGCCAGCATCGAGGCGCGGGTCATGCGCGCGATCGGCGCCAACGAGAAGATCGCAAGCGTCGTCGCGGGCAGGATGAGCTGGCTCAGCGCAGAACGAAACGCCTCGAAGTCGCGCGCGATCAGGGTGTCGATCAGGTAGAAGCCGGTGACCGTCGGCGGCGCGCTGTAGAACACGTCTAACCGTCCGAGCGGCGCAGGCGACCAGCCGAGCCGGAAATAGAAGACATAGACCAGCACCAGCCCGGTGAAGAACACCGGCAGCGACACGCCGGCCGTCGTCGTCACCCGGCATAAGTGGTCGACCCATGATCCCGGCCGCGTCGCCGCCAGCACGCCGAGCGGAATGGCGATCACGATCGAGACGATGAGGCCGAGCAGCGTCAGCTCGGCGGAGGCCGGCAGGCGGTTGCGGATCTCGGCCGCGACCGGCTGGCCGGTGGTGAGCGAGTTGCCGAAATCGCCGTGGGCGAGATCGTTGGTGTAGCGGAAGAACTGCTCGATCAGCGGCCGGTCGAGGCCGAGCTTCTTGCGGATCTGCTCGACGGCTTCCTTGGTCGCGGCGGGGCCGGCGAAATACGCGGCGGGATCGCCGGGCAGCGCGCGCGTCAGCAGGAAGGTGACGATGACGACGCCGATCAGCGACGGAATCGCGAACATCAGGCGCTTGCCGATCATGGTCAGCATGGGAGTGCTTTCCTTCTGTCTGGCAATTGGGAACGGACTTGGGCTGCTTGCGCCGCTGCGTTCCCTCCCCCCTTGTGGGGGAGGGCTAGGGAGGGGGGTGGCTCCGGGAGAGATCGGAGTTCGTGGCTACCCCTCTCCCTGCCCCTCCCCCACAAGGGGGGAGGGAATGAGAGGACAGTGCCCACCTCACTCCAGTGAAAGAAACCAACACATGCCGATGCGTCGCCGACGATCAGCATGACGCCTCACCCCTTCGCCATCGCGCGATAGTCGAGGCGGCGGTGGAACCAGTATTGGTAGCCGCTGATGTTCTTCTGCATCGCGACGTTGACGAAGGGCTGGTACAGCGGGATGCGCGGGACGTCGGCATAGGCGAGATCGACAAAGCCTTTCACGTCGGTGCCGTAGGTCGCCGTGTCGCCGGTTGCGGCCGCATTGCGCGCGCCATCGATCAGCTTGTCCATCTCCGCCGACTTGTAGCTCATGGTGTTGAAGACGGAATTGTTGCCGTGATAGCACCAGTAGAAGAAGTATTCGGGGTAATCGAGCCAGCCGGAGAACACGTTGGTGAAGAGCGGCATCTCCTTCTTGTTCAATTCGGTGCGCCAGTTGGCGCCGGGCACCTTGTTGATGGTGGTCTTGATGCCGAGCTGGGCGAGTGATTCCTGCACCAGCACGCAGAGCGGCTCGTTGACGCCGGCGAAGTTGAGGTCGAACGAGATCGTGGTCTCGAAGCCGTTGGCGTAGCCGGCTTCAGCCAGCAGCGCCTTCGCCTTCTCCATGTCGGTGTTGTATTTGTGCTGCTGCGGCCAGGCGACTTCCGTCGGCTTGTCCTTGGCGGCGCCGAACATGGGATTGCCGAGGCCGAACAGCACGGCGTCCATGATCTTCTGGTACGGCAGCGCATAGGCGATGGCCTGCCGCACCTTCACATTGTCGAACGGCGGCTTGGTCACGTTCATGCCGATATACTGGATGCCGTTGGAGAACGGCAGCGACACCACGTTGAGCTTGCCGCTCGCCTTCATCTCCTGGAAATCCTTGAACGGCAATTCGTAGGAGATGTCGGCGTCGCCGCGCTCGAGCAGCGCCCGGCGGTTGCCGGCCTGCGGCACCATGCGCCAGATCACGCGCTTGATTTTCGGCAAGGGCCCGCCGACCCAATCCTCGTTGCGCTCCATGATCACTTCGGTGCCGGCGGTCCACTTCGTCACCTTGTAGGCGCCGGAGCCCGCGGTCTGCTGCTTGGTGAATTCGAGACCCCAGGGATCCTTCTCGCTGGCGTTCTTCTTCACCAGCTCGGAGTTGACGATACAGGGAACGATCACGGCGAGGTCGGGAATCGTCAGCCGGTCCTTCTTGGCGAAATCGACCCGCACGGTCGTGTCGTCGATCACGACGAACTGCTCGGCTTTTGTCAGCGAGCCCGCGCTCATCTGGAAGGTCGGAAAGCCGCCGACGCTGACGGCGCGATCGAGCGACCATTTCACGTCCTTGGCGGTGACCGGCGTGCCGTCGTGGAATTTGGCGTTCTTCTTCAGCTTGAAGGTGACCGACATGTCGTCGATCTTCATGTCCTCGGCGAGCTCGCCCTTGAACTTGTCGCGGTCGTAATAGGGCACGCCGCCGGGACCGGCCTTCATCTCGTGGCTGATCAGCCGGTCGTAGCAATTCCAGGACACTTCATAGCCGGGCACGTTGGTGCCGACGCCATGGATGTCGAGATTGTTGGGACCGCCTTCCGAGACGATCAGCAGCGTCTCCGAGCGGGCATCGGCCTTGGCCGACGACATCACCGACGGCATGGCCGGAAGCGCCGCGCCAGCGGCCAATCCGGAAACGGACTTGAGGAAATCGCGGCGCTTCATGAAATCGCTCCAACTCAAAAGTTTCTGGTTGGAACTGGATTCGCAAGGTTCGTGCCAAAGCTTAACGGGGGCTTACGATCAGATTAAGGTGCTGAAATTGAACAAGAATTCAGAGGCGAACGATCTGGTCGCCGTTTGGGCAGCCGCCTTCATTGCATACAAAGAATAGATTTTGCTTACGAAATAAGCTGTGCGAGGCGTTGGCTTATTTGGTGGGCGCCCCTATTCGACGGCCGTCGTCCTGGCGAAAGCCAGGACCTATTACTCCAGGGAGTGGTTTTGCGAAGACTCGTAGGGACCAGCTTCGCGCGACAACCTCTCCCTGGGGTAATGGGTCCTGGATCGGCACTCGCTTCGCTCGCTTGTTCAGGACGACAGTGTGATTGGGTCGCGCCCCTTCAACAATCTCGAACGTCGTCCCGGCCTAGTGCGCAATTGCGCACGGGGGCCGGGACCCATACCGCGTGACCTGTCGGTGAGTGCCGGTGCCAGTACCGCGGGACGGATCTTCACTGCCAGTCTTCGCCAAACTTCTCCCTGGGGTTATGGGTCCCGGCCTTCGCCGGGACGACGGTGGAGATCGAGGCGCAAGCGATTATTCGGTCCAGATCAAATCCTGAAGCTCGACGAGATCGTCCGCCTGCTCCTGCCAGCCCTCGATGCAGATGTGGCTGTTGAGGTCGCTGGCACGATGCAGCAGCATCAGCGCCATCAGTCGGCGCTTGAGTGCGAAATCGAAGTTCGAATAGCCAAAACCCTCGAGCAGGCTGCGCACCCTCCCCGGCCGGCCCGCGGCCATGAAGGCGCTGGGGCCGAGCAGATCGTAGTCGCGCCATCCCGCGAGCACATCGCCGAAGTCGAACAGGCCGGCGAGCGACCATTGATCGTTGCGGCAGGCGAGCAGAACATTTTCCGGAATGTATTCGCCGATCAGGATCACCGGCGGCGCGTTCGTCGGGATGAGCGCGGCCGCATCGCGCAGGAGATCGTCGAGGCCGGCGAGGAATTTTGGCGCGAGGCCGAGACGCTCGTGCCTGCTGCGGCAGCCCTGGATCTGGGCGCGCATAAAATCGTCCCAGCGCGGCTCGATCTGCGCAAGCGGGCCGAGCGGCGCGCGCTGCACGGCCGCGATGGTCTCGCCGATCTGGCGCAGCAGGCGCTCCTTCTGCGCTTCCGGCAAGGACGGCCAGGCGTCCGAGCCGAGCGTGCCGGCAAGGCGCGTGATGATCAGATAGGGCCAGCCGTCGCGCTCGCCTTCGGCGACGATTTGCGGAATCGGCAGATGAAGACGGCCTGCGAGCTGGGTCAGCGACCGGCGCTCGGAAACGAACTGCGCGCGCAAGAGCGGCGGGAAGACCTTCAGGATCAGGTTCTCACTGAGCCCTACGACGAGATTGGTGCCAGTCGAAAACACATGCGGCGAGCTGGCGTCGAGGCCGTGGCCGCGGGCGATGTCGATTGCGATCGGCAGCCATTGCGGCGGATCGGAGCGCCAGGCGCGAAAGGCTTGCGCGTCGGCGAAAGCCGGCAGCTCTTGCGATGCAACGTTGGTCATCCGCAAAAGCTCGTGCAAGGCGGCTTTGGTTGATTCGGTGCATACCGAGAAGGCGGTGTACCTCTCCCGCTTGCGGGAGAGGTCGCGCCGAAGGCGCGGGTGAGGGCTCTTTCCTCTTGGGGATTGTCCCGTTGCGGAAACACCCTCTCCCCAGCCCTCCCCCGCAAGCGGGGGAGGGAGCGCGCCTCGCCTGCGGTTGCAGCCAGATCCAATCGCAACATACTACCGCTCCGGGCTGGCGCGCTCGAACTGGCGGAGCAGCTTGTTGCCGCGCTCGGCCGCGGAATCGAGCGCGGCCTGCGCGGGCTTCTGGCCGGAGAACGCCTGCTCCAGCTCGTCCTCGATCGCGCCGCGGATCAGGACGAAGGAGCCGAGCCGGATGCCCTTCGAGTTCTCCGTCGGCGGATGCAGCGTGACCTCCTCGAACGAGATCGAAGAGCCCGGATTGCGCTCGTAAAAGCCCTGCGCGCGCGTCAGCTCATAGGCGGCGCGGGTGATCGGCAGATAGCCGGTGTTCTGGTGCCAGGCCGCCTGCACGCCGGGCTGCGACAGATAGGCGAAGAACCGTGCCACGCCCTTGTATTCCTGGCGCGGGCGGTCGCGCAGCACCCACAGCGTGGCGCCGCCGATGAGCGAGTTCTGCGGCGCGTCCTTCACGTCGGGCCAATACGGCATCATGCCGTAGCCGATCTCGAACTTCGAATTCGCCTTGATGTCGGCGCGCGTCGCCGAGGAGCCGATGAAGATGCCGCATTCGCCGTTCTGGAAGCGCGGCTCGGCCGACTGCCCGCGGCCGCCATAGTCGAACACCTTGGTCTTCTGCCATTCGGCGAGCTGGGCGACGTGCTTCACGACGACGGGATTGCTGATGGTCAGCTCCGCATCCAGCCCCGCAAAACCATTGGCGCGGGTCGCGAGCGGCAGATTATGAAAGGCGGAGAAATTCTCGACATGAATCCAGGACGGCCAGGACGTGGTGAAGCCGCAAGCCGCGCCGCGGTCGCGCAGGCGTTTGGCGGCGGCTCCCAGCTCCGGCCAGGTCTTCGGCGGCTTGTCCGGATCGAGGCCCGCGTCGCGGAACATGGTCTTGTTGTAGTACAGGATCGGCGTCGACGAATTGAACGGGAAGGACAGCAGATTGCCGGCCGCATCGGTGTAATAGCCGGAGACCGCGGGAAGGTAATCGTCGAGCGAGAACGGCTCGTTCATGTCCCGCATCATGCTGAACACGGGATAGATCGCGCCCTTGGCCGCGGTCATGGTGGCGGTGGCGACCTCGTTGACCTGGACGATCGCGGGCTGGCTGCGCGAGCGGAAGGCGAAGATCGCCGCGGTCACCGTCTCGGTGTAGTTGCCCTTGTAGCTCGGCACGATCCGGTAATCGGACTGCGAGGCGTTGAAGTCGGAGGCGAGCTTCTCCAGCTGCCGGCCGAGCTCGCCGGACATTGCGTGCCACCACGCGATGTCGGTGGCGGCGCGGGCCGGAGAGGCCAATGTGAGGGCGATGAAAGCGGCGACGGCCTGCAAAAGGCGCAATGCTGAAATCACGATGGCTCTTCCCGTGTCGCGCGGCGAAAGGCGACTATAGCCTGCTTAAGGCGCGGCATCTGCGGTTTCAACCGGGAATGAGCGCTGGCCGCGCCGCACAAACGTTCCGCGGGACGAGCCGGGATGGCCTTCCTTTGACCATCTGCTAGATTGCATTGAACCTTTTCCTCCTGCCATAGACTCCACCACTGAGGGGTTGAGTGTGCCAGTGTTGAACCGTGCCGAACTCTCGCGGACCGGGGTGGTTTTTGTCGCGCTTCTGCTCGCCACAGTGTCGATGGGCATGTGCGCGGCGGGCGCCGTTGCGCGCGAATTCCGCGCCGCCGACACCCAGACCGAGGATTACCCGACCGTCCAGGCGCTGCGCTACATGGGCGCCCTGATCGCCGAGCGCACCGCCGGCCGGCACGAGATCAAGGTGTTTCACTCCCGCCAGCTCGGCGAGGAGAAGGAGACGATCGAGCAGACCCGGGCCGGCGCGATCGACCTCAACCGGACCAATGTGGCCCTGATCGGCAATTTCGTGCCGGCGATGAACGTGCTCGCCATGCCGTTCCTGTTCCGGTCCATCGAGCACATGCAGAAGGTGCTGGACGGGCCGATCGGCAGCGAGATCCTGGACAGCTTCGAGCCCTACGGCTTCGTCGGGCTCGCCTTCTACGATTCCGGCGCGCGCTCGATCTACAACGGCGTCCGCCCGGTGAAGAGCATCGCCGACCTCAAGGGTCTGCGGATCCGGGTGCAGCAATCGGAGTTGATGAGCGAGATGATCCGCTCGCTCGGCGCCGAGCCGGTCGAGCTGCCCTATGGGCAGGTGCTCACGGGGCTTGCGACCCGCCTGATCGACGGCGCTGAAAACAACTGGCCATCCTTCGTGACGACAGACCACTACAAACATGCCGGCTACCTGGCGCTCACCGAGCACACGATGAGCCCCGAGGTGCTGGTGATCTCGCTCAAGGCCTGGCGCAGCCTGTCGGAGCGCGACCAGCAGATCTTCAGGGAGGCGGCGGCGCGCTCCAGCCGCTTCATGCGCGAGAAATGGCGCGACCTCGAGGAGCAGTCGCAGCGCAAGGCGCAGGCCGCCGGCATCACCGTCGTCAGGGACATCGACCGCATGCCGTTCGAAGCGGCGATGGCGCCGATCTACGCCAAGGCCGCGCGCGATCCCGCCGCGGCCGCGCTGATCGAACGCATTCGCAAGGTGGAGTAGAGCTTCTTGGCTGGACTCGGACACAGCGAGACCGCGGACAGGCCGCCCGGCCCGATCGGGCGGCTGCGCGCGCGTCTCGTCGGCGTGTTGCGGGCGGTGCCGATCCGCTGGCGCATCCTGTCGATCGCGGCGCTGAATTCCGCCGTGGTGGTGGTGCTGGTCGCGATGATCTGGAACGGCGCGCAGGTGCTGGGCTCGGCCTGGGACGACGTCCGCCAGGTACGCGAATCCGACAGGATCCTGGCGCTGCTCGAAAGCGAGACCGGGCGCCTGCATAATCTGATCCACCGCTACATCAACCAGCCGAGCCCGGACCTGTTCGCCGAGATCCTGCTGCTGCGCGAGGCGGTGCTGGGCACGCTGACCAACCGCGCCGCCAAGGACCCGATGCTGGCGGGCTCGGTCGAGGAGCTGGAGCGCACCACCGACCGCTTCCTCAACGGTTTTGGCGAGCTGCGCAGCGTGCAGGCGACCATCGCAAAAACCTATGAGGAGCAGGTGCAGGGCCCGGCCAGGGACATGGCCGGCCTGTACTCCATCATCGAGGGCGCCACCGGCCACCGCGACGCCCTGATCTGGCCCTCGCTCGGCAAGTCCCGCGAGGCCTTCACCGCGATGCTGGTGGCGGCCAATTCCTACTATCTGTCGCTGTCGCCGGCCGCAGCCGACGAGGCGCGGCGCAACACCGAGACGATCGAGAAGACCGTCCCGGTGATGCTCGATCTCGCCGACAACGACCTCCAGCGCATGGCGCTGCAAAAGCTCGCCACCCGCACCACGGCGCTGCGCGAAGGCTTTGCAAAACTCTCCGAACAGCTTTCGAGCCGTACCGAGCTGTTGCGCAACACCATCGACGCCAGCCAGGCCGAGGCGATCGGCGCCATCGACGACCTCTCGACCAAGATGCGCCAGCGCGAGCAGAAGGCGCAGGGGACCTTCGACCGCACGCTGGCGGACATTTCTCGCCGAGTCCTCTCCATTGCGGTGATCTTCCTCGGCATCATCCTCACTGCCGGCGTGCTGATCGCGCTGTCGATCCGGCTGCCGCTCCAGCAGATCATGGCGGCGATGCGCGCGATCACGCTCGGCGATCTCGACCGCGAGGTGCAGGGCACGCGCGCGCGAGACGAGGTCGGGGCCATGGCGCGCGCGGTGGAGGTATTCCGCGAGAACGCGATCGCCAAGCGCGAGACCGAGGACGAGCTGCGCGCCTCGAAGGAAAAGGCCGAAAGCGCGCTGCTCGAGCTCAATGCCGCGCAGCAGAACCTGATCGATGCCGAACGGCTCGCGGCGCTGGGCGGCCTCGTCGCGGGCGTCGCCCACGAGGTCAACAACCCGATCGGCATCAGCCTGACGGTCGCTTCCAGCTTTGCCCGGCGCACCGAGATCTTCGAGGCCCAGCTCAAGGGCGACGGCGGCCTGCGCCGCTCGCAGCTCGAGGAATTCGTGCAGTCCTCGCGCGACGCCTCGCAGCAGCTCGTCGCCAACCTGCAGCGCGCGGGCGAGCTGATCCAGTCGTTCAAGCAGGTCGCGGTCGACCGCTCGCATGCCGAGCGGCGGCAGTTCTCATTGAGCGAAGCCACCGAGCAGATCATCGCGAGCCTGCGCCCCGTGCTGAAGCGCTCGCCGATCACGCTCCAGGTCGACGTGCCCGAGGGACTGCTGCTCGACGGCTATCCCGGCTCCTACGGCCAGATCCTGACCAACCTGTTCCTCAACGCCGCCAACCACGCCTTCGCCGACGGCCGCGCCGGCACCATCACGATCTCGGCGCGGCCGCGCGGCGCCGACGACATCGAGATCAGCTTCGCCGATGACGGCGCCGGCATGACCCCTGACGTGCAGCGCCAGGCCTTTGACCCTTTCTTTACCACCCGGCGCAATGAAGGCGGCACGGGACTCGGCCTCCATATCGTCTATAACCTCGTCACCCAGCAGCTCGGCGGGCGGATGATGCTGGAATCCAAGCTGGGACAAGGCACTACTTTTCGCATTATCATGCCCCGCCTCGCCAGGGGCGGCACGCAAAGCACAGAGACTGACGGGACTTCTCAATGGCCGAACAGGACGATGTCCTCCACCTGATCGACGATACCGGTACCGCGTCGGAGGATAACACCGCCCGGAAATGGAAAATCGCCGTCATTGACGACGATCCGGCGGTGCATGACGGCACCCGCTTCGCGCTGTCCGACTACAGCCTCAACGGCCAGGGCCTGGAGATTCTCTCGGCCCATTCCGCGGCCGAAGGCCGCAAGCTGATGGCCGCGCACAACGACATCGCCGCGGTGCTGCTCGACGTCATCATGGAGACCGACGTCGCCGGCCTCGAGCTCGTCGAGTTCATCCGCAACGAGATCAAGAACGAGACCGTGCGCATCATCCTGCGCACCGGCCAGCCCGGCCAGGCGCCGGAGCGGCGCGTGATCGTGCAGTACGACATCAACGACTACAAGGCCAAGACCGAGCTCACCGCCGACAAGCTGTTCACCTCGCTGACCGCGGCGCTGCGCTCCTACCAGCAGCTCGAGCGCATGGTGCAGACGCGGCGCGGGCTCGAGATCATCATCGACGCCGCCTCGACGCTGTACGACTTCAAGTCGATGCAGCGGCTCGCCGAGGGCGTGCTGACCCAGCTTGCCTCGCTGCTCAATGTCGACTGCGCCGGCATACTGGTCCTGCGCGACAATGGCGGCGTCGATCCGGAGCTCTCGGTGCTCGCCGGCAGCGGCTGCTACAGCCGCTTCATCGGCACCACCTCGTCACGGGCGCTCGATCCCGATCTGCGCGACATGGTCGAAGCCGCCTTCCAGCGCCGCAAGAACGAATTCGCCGACCACCGCAGCGTGATCTATCTGCGCACCGGAAGCGGCCGCGAGGTGGTGGTGCTGCTCCAGGCCGAGCGCGAGCTGTCGGAGACCGACCGCTCGCTGGTCGAGATCTTCTCGAGCCGGCTCTCGATCGCGTTCGACAACGTGATCCTCTATCAGCAGCTCCAGGACGCCAACACCCAGCTCGAGGACCGGGTCGCCCAGCGCACCCGCGCCCTGATGCAGGCCAACCGCCGCCTGTCGGCGCAATGGCTGCGGCTGCAGCGCGCCAACGGCTTCAAGAACGAAATCCTCGGCACCGTCGCCCACGACCTCAAGAATCCGCTCGGCGTCATCCTCGGCCGCACCGAGATGCTGAAGGAGCTGATCTCGACCGGCGCGTCGGAAGGCGGCGTGGTCGCCCAGGTCGATCACATCCGCGACGCCACCAAGCGCCTGACCACGATGGTCGATCATCTGATCTCGGACGCGATGGCCGATGCCTTCGACATCACCATTCGCCGCGAGCCGGTCGACGTCGCGGCGCTGGTCAAGGAGGTCGCCGACGCCAACCAGCCGCTCGCCGTCAACAAGCAGCAGGCGATCAGCGTCACGGCGCCATCCAACATCGTCACCATGTGCGACACCGACCGCATCCGCGAAGCGATCGACAATCTGATCAGCAACGCCATCAAGTACAGCCCGATCGGCGGCAAGATCGGCGTCGTGGTCACGCATGAAGGCAGCGACACCATCATCCGCGTCAACGACGAGGGCGCGGGGCTGTCGCCGGAGGATCTGGGCCGGCTGTTCGGCCGGTTCCAGCGCCTATCCGCAAAACCGACCGCCGGCGAGAGCTCGACGGGGCTTGGGCTTTCCATCGTCAAGCGTATTATCGACATGCATGGCGGCGAGGTGACCGCCGCGAGCGACGGCCCCGGCAAGGGATCGACCTTCACCATCACGCTGCCCGCGACCGAAACGCCATGATTCGAGTACCGAGATCTGCAAGATTCTGAGATGACATGACCCAAAGCCAGCACATCATGATCGTCGACGACGAGGCCCCGGCCCGGGAGATGGTCGGCGATTACCTCAAGATGCACGGCTTCACCGTGACGCTGTGCGACGGCGGCAAGAGCCTGCGCATGGCGATCCAGGGCGGCATGCCCGACCTCGTCGTGCTCGACCTCAACATGCCCGAGGAAGACGGGCTGTCGATCATCCGCGACTTGAAGAGCCGCATCAACGTGCCGGTGATCATGCTGACGGCGACCGCGAGCCCGATCGATCGCGTCGTCGGGCTCGAGCTCGGCGCCGACGATTACGTCGCAAAGCCCTGCGAGCTGCGCGAGCTGATGGCGCGCATCCGCTCGGTGCTGCGCAGGAGCACGCCGGTGAAGGCAGCGGCCGCGGAGGCGGCGGCTGCCAAGTCCGACAAGGATCAATTGGTGCGCTTCGGCACCAAATGGCTCGATCTCGAAGCGCAGGCCCTGCGCGACGACGAAGGCAACGAGCATCCGCTGACCGCGTCGGAGTTCGGGCTGCTCAAGGTGTTCGCGGCCAACCCGAAGCGCGTGCTGTCGCGCGAGCGGCTGTTGGAATTGGCCAATGCGCGCGACGCCGAGGCGTTCGACCGCGCCGTCGACCTCCGCATCATGCGCATCCGCCGCAAGATCGAGCCCGACCCGACCAAGCCCGCCGTGATCCGCACCATCCGCGGCGGCGGCTATCTGTTCTCGCCGGCGGGCGAGAAGGCGTAGGGGCCAGCCTCACCCGGGACGACATCGGGTTTGTGGCGACATCGAACGCAAAAGCCGGAAATACGTTCCCGGCTGCTCCGCGCGCCGCCAGACCCCCCACCCCGTATTTTCCGTACATTGAAATTCCACGACTTTTTGCCCCGAATGTTTCGTCGCCCCCGTTTCGACGAAACAATTTGGCGGCGCACGAAACCATTTTCCGCTTGTGGTGCAGACGTCCCGAAACGTTGGCTCATTAACACTTTGGTCCAAGGAAACGCCGCTCGGTTGCGGCGCTACGGGGAGCTAAGTCAATGCCGAACGTCATCGCCATCAACGCCCAAGCCAGCCAGAGCATCATCGCCGCTCAGGCGACCTCGGACGACATGCTTCTCGAAAGCATTGCCGACGGCAACCGGACGTCGATGCACATCCTCTATTGCCGGCACCATGTGCGGGTCTACCGCTTCATCCTGCGCATCGTGCGTGATGCCACCACGGCGGAAGACCTCGTGAGCCAGGTTTTCCTCGACGTGTGGCGGACCGCCGGCCAGTTCCAGGGCCGCTCGCAGGTCTCGACCTGGCTGCTGTCGATCGCGCGCTTCAAGGCGCTGACCGCGATGCGCCAGCGCCGCTTCGAGGACATCGACCAGGAAGACGTGCGGCAGATCCCGGATGGTTGCGATACGCCGGAGACGTCGCTCGACCGCAGCGACACCAGCGCGATCCTGCGCGCCTGCGTCGCCAAGCTGTCGCCCGCGCATCGCGAGATCATCACCCTCGTCTACTACCACGAGAAGTCGGTGGAGGAGGTCGGGCAGATCATCGGCATCCCCCAGAGCACGGTGAAGACCCGGATGTTCTACGCCCGCAAGCAGCTGGCCGATCTGCTTAAGGGCTGTGGCGTCGATCGCTTCGCCGCCTGAAGCTCAAGGATTTCAATGGGATAGGGCCGCACCTCGGCCCTGCCCCGGACACGGAAGCGTTACCGCAGACGAAACAATTGAAACAAAGCACAACATCAGGCGGAAAAACTTCCTCCCTATAAAGCTCACATACGGTTTTAGTTAAACCTCCCAAGGACTTCCACGACCCGGACGGGATGCCCCCCGCCGGGTCGTTTTGTGTTTGGGGGGCTTTCGCCGCGCACTCCCGCCTCTCCCGCTTGCGGGAGAGACCCGACGCGCCCCGGGCGATGCGAAGCATCGTCCCGCGCGCGGCGGGTAAGGGTTCTCTCCTCTCGGGGGTGTCCCATTGCGGAGACACCCTCTCCCCAACCCTCCCCCGCAAGCGGCGGAGGGAGCGCACCGTCGTCTTGATAGGCGCCCCAATCGTCACGAAGCCGTGACGCCACGTAACGGCTGAGGCATCCGCCCCGAACCACCCCTCGTGACCCCCTTCACGAGTGGCCCGATGCTCGAACTCGCCTTTGCTGTCCTTGCCGGCATCCTCACCATCGCCGCGCCGTGCACGCTGCCGATGCTGCCGATCCTGCTCGGCGCCTCGATCGGGCGCGCGGGGCGGCTGCGGCCGGCGATGATCGCGCTCGGCTTCGTCATCTCGTTCTCCGCGGCCGCGCTGCTGCTCGGCGCAATCACGCGGCTGTTCGATTTCGATCCGAATGTGCTGCGCGAGGCCGCGTTGATCCTGCTGCTCGGCTTCGGCCTGTTGATGCTGTGGCCGGCGCCGTTCGAATGGCTGACGATCCGGCTCAATGGCTGGCTCGATCTCGGCGCCGCCAGCGCCACCCAGCGCGAGGGCGCGCTCGGCGGTCTCGTGCTCGGCACCACGCTCGGCCTGGTCTGGACGCCCTGCGCCGGCCCCGTGCTCGGCTCGATCCTGACGCTGGTGGCGACGTCGAAGAACGCCGCCTGGGCCGGCACGCTGCTGATCGCCTACGCCATTGGTGCTGCGATCCCGATGCTGGCGATCGCCTATGGCGGACAGGCCGCGACCACGCGCGTGCGCAGCCTGGCGCGGATCTCGCCGCGCCTGCAGCAGGGCTTTGGCGTCGTCGTGATCGCCTTCGCGGTCGCCGCCTACTTCCAGTACGACACGCTGCTCGTGGCGTGGCTCACCGGATTCTACCCCACCGGCCAGATCGGCCTGTGATCACCTCTCACCATCACCGGAGGACGCTTCCATGACTTTTAAACTGCTCGCCGTCTCCACCGCCCTGATCGGCATCGCCGTGACCGGCGCCGTCATCCCCGGCATCTGCGACGAGGCCGCACGCGCAGCGCCGATCGTCACCGCCGCCGCAAGCCAGCAGGCCGCGCCCGACTTCACCGGCATCACCAACTGGTTCAACTCAAAACCGCTCACTCTCGCCGACCTGCGCGGCAAGGTCGTGCTGGTCGACTTCTGGACCTATGGCTGCGTCAACTGCGTCAACACGCTGCCGCACGTCACCGACCTCTACGCCAAGTACAAGGACAAGGGCTTCGTCGTGGTCGGCGTGCACACGCCGGAATTCCCGTTCGAGCGCTCGGCGTCCAATGTGCAGGCCGCGCTGAAGCGCCACGGCATCACCTATCCGGTGGCGCAGGACAATGATTCCAAGACCTGGAACGCCTACAGCAACCAGTATTGGCCGGCGCAGTACATCATCGACCAGACCGGCAGGATCGTGTTCCAGCACGCCGGCGAAGGCCGCTACGACGAGATCGACCGCACGGTGGCAAAGCTGCTCAGCGCCAGCAGCTAGGCGCGCGCACCTTAAGTTGTCGATAAGACTTCCTGCGCTTGGCGCTTGACTCCACGGAGCCCTCCGTGGAGTTTCGCATCAATGGAAGTGCAGGCGATGGACGAGGCAACACGAGAGAGCGAAATTCGCCTTCGAAAGAATCTGTCGCGCCAGGACCGCTTGCTCCTGACTGGCTTTGCGGCAGCGGTGCTGCTTTTTGGCGTTTTGGGCTTGGCCAACTGGAGCGACAGTGTCATCGCCGCCCCGATCGCGCTGATACTGGGCATTCTGATGCTGTGCCAAGCGGGCTTTGGCGCCGATGTGCTGTGGACCATCAGGCAGGACGGGATCCTCATCGAAGAGGCGAGTCCACTTCGCCGGCGCAGTAGCAGATTCATCCGGCGCGAGGAAATATCGGCAGCCAAGGTCAACCATGACCAGGCCAACTCAGCGCGATTCCACGTCTCCCTTCTGCTTGCGTCGGGCGATCGCCTGACTTCACCGACGCTATCCGACATCACGCATGTCTACGAAACCACCGCACGTATCGCTGAGCAGCTTGGCATCGCGAATATCGATCCTCCGGCAAACTCACTCGATGCTACGAATGCAGAGATTCATCTGGGTGAACCCGTGAGGCCGGCCGCGGGCTACGATATTCGAATCATCACGGTGATCATCGCCGGGCTATGCACGATCCCTTATGCTTACAAATTCTGGAACGGCCTGCCGCTTGCCGCTCTCGAGATCGCCGTGGTGCCGGTGGGTATCATCGCAGCCATTCTGCTCTATCGGTACGCCCACGGCTTTGGCTCTCCGTTCTGGACCGTCCGCCGCGGTGAACTGCGCGTCGAACGGCTGTCCCGAGACGGGAAGCCGCATGTCGATACGATCACCGGTGGCGACGTTGACACGATTGGGGTCGAGCGCGACAGCAAGGTCGAGGAAGAGCGCTACGTCGTCAGGATCGACCTTCTCAACAGACAGAAATTCCTCAGCCCGGGCATCGGGACGCTGGACGAGACGCGCGCAGTGGCTGCGGAAATTGCCTTGCGTCTCGGGGTTGCCTCCGAGCGCGTGCAGCGGTGAACCGCTAACGCCCTTGTTGCTTGACTCCGCGGACCCGTCCGTGGAGTTTCGCCCCGACACAATCAGCCGCCAGCAATGGACGACGCGACCACCAGCAACGACATTCGCCTTCGTGAAGGCGCCTCGATCGCGCAGCGGCTGGTCATGTCCGGCTTTGCGGCGGCCGTTGCGCTGTGCTTCACGCCGGGCCTGTTCACGCACGACACGCTGGAAATCGTCATATCGCTGGTTGCGCTGCTGGTGGGCGCGGGGTTTGTCATCGGCATCATGATGGCGCCGGCGGTGGTGTGGATCATCACACAAGACGAGATTCTGATCGGGCAGCAGCGGCCGTTCGGAAAGCTCCAGACGCGGATCGTTGCGAAGGACGACATCACGGGGTTACAGGTCCCCGGCAGCAAGAGGGTGAAAGCCCGCTTTCAGCTTGTCTTCACGCTTGTCTCGGGCGAGCGCCTGACGTCGCCGCCGATCTCCGACGTCACGCATGTGCGTGACACCGTGGCGCGGATCGCCGCGCAATTCGACGTTCCCAATGTCGAGGAGCCGATCAATCCGCTCGATGCCAGCAATCCCGAGATGCACCTCGGCGAGCCTCTCGAAGCGTTTTCCGCGCGGGACATAAGGATCGTCGCGCTGATCGCGGTCGCACTGTCCGCCGTGCCCTACGCCTACAAGCTCTGGCGCGGATGGCCTCCGAGCCATGTCGATATCCTGCTGCTGCCGCTCGGCGCGATTGCGGCGTTCGCGGTCCATCGATACGCCAATCTCGTGACCGGCGCGTTCTGGATCATCCGCAAGGGCGACATCCGCGTCGAACGGCTGTGGGGCGACGGCCAGCCGCGCGCCGACCATATCGAGGGGCAGGACGTGAAGACGATCACCGTCGAGCGCCGCGGCCGGTCCGAGGACGAGCACTGCATCGTCACGATCCGGTTGCGCTCGGGGCGGCGGTTTCGCAGCCCCCGGATCGGCTCGCGGCTCGAGGCCCGCGCCGTGGGGACCGAAATCGTGCGGCGACTCGGGATCGCGCCGGAGAACAACAAGATTTAGCTGGCGTCCAAAGTCGGAGTTGGTCTCACCGCGAGCTCGGTCTGAGCCTCTCCCGCTTGCGGGAGAGGCATAGGCCGCCTTCGGCGGCCGTGCTCTTGAAAGACGCCAAGGCAAAGCCTTGGCTATGGCGTAGCGGCGGGTGAGGGCTCTCTCCTCATCGGGAGTGTCCCACTGCGGAGACACCCTCTCCCCGACCCTCCCCCGCAAGCGGGGGAGGGAGCGCACCACCGCTGCGGCAACAATCTAGGCTTTTCGCGCCATCCCCTGTTTGTGGCATTGCCGCGCCTCGTCAAAAAACCAAAGCATTCTCGTGACATACCAGCCGGGCGCGCCATCAACTTGCCACGAAGCTGCCCCTGAGTTCAGATGGTTCCGAATGATTTGCGCTGTGGCAGCGGGGAGAGCTTGAAATGACGGATTTTCGTCGCCTGACCGGGATGTTCGTGGCTGCGATCGGCCTGATCCTCGCCGTCCCGCAGGCCTCCGCCCAGCAGCCCGACCGCGGTGACGAGCCGGGTCTGGTCGCCGACGACGCCTATCAGCTCGAGCCGGAATGGCAGAAGCAGGTGGTCTATTTCCGCACCACCGAGACGCCGGGCACCATCATCATCTCGACCGCCGAGCGTCACCTCTATCTGGTCCAGCCGGGCGGGCGCGCGATCCGCTACGGCATCGGCGTCGGCCGCGACGGCTTCCAGTGGCAGGGGCTGGTCAACATCACCAACAAGAAGGAGTGGCCGGACTGGACGCCGCCGCCCGAGATGATCCAGCGCCAGCCCTATCTGCCGCGCTTCATGGCCGGCGGCCCCGGCAATCCGTTAGGGGCCCGCGCCATGTATCTCGGCACCACCGTCTACCGTATCCACGGCACCAACCGTCCCGACACGATCGGCACCAAGGTGTCCTCGGGCTGCTTCCGTCTCGTCAACAACGACGTCGCCGATCTCTACGATCGCGTCCCGGTCGGGACCAAGGTGGTCATCCGGCAGAAGCCCGAACTCTAAGGTTCTCATTCGAGCATGATCTTTCCGGATCATGCTCCCCGCCTTGCAACACTTCCTTTTCTTCCCGATTATTTCGAGAGAGAGACATCATGCGCACATTTCGAGGCGGCCTGCTGATCGGGCTCGCGGTCGCCGTGCTGGTCGGCGTTCTGGCCATCATCTATGAATTCTACGACACCCGCACGCTGAAGCGCACCGTCCGCCGCGGCGAGGTGCTGTGCGGCGTCAACAAAGGCCTGCCGGGCTTCTCGATCCCCGACGACAAGGGCAACTGGACCGGCTTCGACGTCGACTTCTGCCGCGCGGTGGCCGCCGCCATCTTCAACGATCCAGCCAAGGCCAAGTTCGTTCCGCTCGACGCCAGCGAGCGCTTCAAGGAATTGCAGAGCCGCAAGGTGGACATCCTCTCGCGCAACTCGACCTGGAGCATGGCGCGCGAGCTCGACTACGACCTCTATTTCCCCGCGGTCGCCTATTACGACGGCGCAGGCTTCATGCTGCCGCGCGCCCGCAACAAGGAAACCTCGCTGGACCTGACCGGCAGCAAGGTCTGCGTGCAGTCGGGAACCACCACGGCGCTCAACGTCTCCGACTACTTCCGTGCCAACAACATGAAGTATGAAGAGGTGAAGTTCGACAAGCTGGATGACGTGGTGAAGGCCTACGACACCGGCAAGTGCGACACGCTCTCCGCCGACGTCTCGCAGCTCTACGCGCTGCGGCTCAATCTCTCCAAGCCCGGCGACCACATGATCCTGCCGGACATGATCTCCAAGGAGCCGCTCGCCCCCGTCGTGCGCCAGCGCGACGACGACTGGATGATGATCGTGAAATGGACGCTCTATGCGATGATCAACGCCGAAGAGCTGGGAGTTTCTTCGGAGAACATCGACGAGGCCCTGAAGTCGAAGAAGCCGGAGGTGATGCGGCTGGTCGGCACCGAGGGCAATTACGGCGAGCAGCTCGGCCTCACCAAGGACTGGGTCGTCCGCATCATCCGCAACGTCGGCAATTACGGCGAGATGTATGAGCGCAATATCGGCGAGAAGTCCAAGCTGAAGATCCCGCGCGGCATGAACCAGCTGTGGAATGCGGGCGGCGTGCAATACGCGCCGCCGGTGCGGTGAAGGCGGGTTCTCCTCTGGTGTCGTCCCGGCGAAGGCCGGGACCCACCGCGTGACCTATCGATAAGCGCAGGTGACAGTACCGCGGGAAGACTCGTTAACTACGAGCCTCCGCCAAACTGCTCCCTGGGGTTATGGGTCCCGGCCTTCGCCGGGACGACACCTTCGTATTCAGCCGCCACCGTGGCCCTTGGTGCCCCCTCAATACCCCCGCGCCCGCGCCAGCTGCTCGGTATGGTAGTTCGCATCCCCGAACAATTCCTCGCACACCCGCGCGCGCTTCATGAAGAAGCCGATGTCGAACTGGTCGGTCATGCCCATGCCGCCATGCATCTGCACGCCCTCCTGCACCGCGCGCGTGGCGGTGGTGCCGGCGCGGGCTTTTGCCACCGCGACGGCTGACGTGGCCTTGGCGACGTCAGCATCGAGCGCCTGAAGCGCCTTCATGACGGCGGCGCGGGTGATCTCGATGTCGACATAGAGCTCGGCGGCGCGGTGCTGGAGCGCCTGGAATTCTCCGATCAGCTTGCCGAACTGTTTTCTGCTCTTCAGGTACTCGACGGTGCGGCCAAACACCTCTTCGCTCAATCCCACCATTTCGGAGGCCACCGCGCCACGGCCGATGTCGAGCACGCCGTCAAGGAGGCTCGCCCCCTGATCGACCTCGCCGAGCACGCTGTCGGCATTGACCTCAACATTGGCGAGCTCGAGCCGCGCCGCGTTGTGCGCGTCGACCATGATCGTGCGCTCGATCGCAACGCCCTTGGCGTTAGGATTCACCAGGAACAGCGTCAAGCCCTCGCGCTCGCCGGCCGAGCCCGCCGTCCGCGCCGCGACGATCAGGAGATCGGCGACGTGGCCGTCGACGACCAGCGCCTTGGTACCGGAGAGATTGAAGCCGTTGCCGGCGCGCACGGCCTGGAGGCTGGTCTGGAGCGGACGATGCTTGGCGCCCTCGTCGATCGCGAGCGTCGCCAGCAGCGAGCCGTTCGAGATCTTCGGCAGGAACTCCGACTTCTGCGCGGCATTGCCGCCGCGGTTCAGCGCCGAGGCCGCGACCACGCTGGTGGCGAGGAAGGGCGACGGCATCAATGTGCGGCCGATCTCCTCCATCACGACGCCGGCCTCGACATAGCCGAGACCGCTGCCGCCGAACTCCTCCGGCACCAAGAGGCCAGCAAAGCCCATCTCGGCAAAGGAATGCCAGAATTCCTTTGAGAAGCCGGTCGGATCCTTGGCGTCGCGCAAGTGGCGCAGGTGCGACACCGGCGCCTTGTCGCTGATCAGCCCGCGCGCAGAGTCGCGGAGCATCGATTGTTCTTCGGTGAGGACGAGGGCCATGTGCAAAGTCTCTGGTATCGCGTGGAATGCATATATTGTTGCTGTTATTCCGGGGCGATGCGCAGCATCGAACCCGGAATCTCGAGGTTCCGGGCTCGGTCCTGCGGACCGCCCCGGAACGACGGTTAGGCCCCCGGCAGATCCAGGATGCGCTTGGCGACGATGCCGAGCATCACCTCGCTGGTGCCGCCCTCGATCGAATTGGCCTTGGTGCGCAGCCAGGCGCGCGGGCGGGCGCCCTGCCTGGAGCGCTCGCTCTCCCATTCCAGCGCATCGACGCCGCCGGCCGACATCAGGATCTCGTAGCGGCGCTTGTTGAGCTCGGTGCCGTAATATTTCATCGCCGACGAGAACGCCGGATGCGCCTGCCCCGCCTTGGCGAGATCGACAGCGCGCTCGGCGCAGGCGGCAAGCGCGGCCTCGTCAACGTCGAATCTTGCGATCTGGCCGCGCAGCATCGAATCGTCGAGCTTGCCTTGCGCATCGGAGCCGACGGAATCGGCCGCGATCTGGCCGAGCGGACGGCCGACGCCGCGCTCGCCCATGCCGGAGATCATCGCGCGCTCATGCTGGAGCAGATACTTTGCCACGTCCCAGCCGCGATTGATCGTGCCGACCACATGCGATTTCGGCACGCGGACGCCGTCGAAGAAGGTCTCGCAGAACGGCGAATAGCCGGAGATCAAGAGGATCGGCTTGGTCGTGACCCCCTTCGAGGCCATGTCGAACAGGATGAAGCTGATGCCGTCGTGCTTCTTCGCGGCGGGATCGGTGCGGACGAGGCAGAAGATCCAGTCGGCGTAGTTGGCGTAGGAGGTCCAGATCTTCGATCCCGTGATGACGAAGTCGTCGCCATCGCTCTCGGCGCGGGTCTGCAGCGAGGCGAGATCGGAGCCGGCGTTCGGCTCGGAATAGCCCTGGCACCAGCGGATCAGGCCCGCCGCGATCTTCGGCAGATGCTCCTGCTTCTGGGCCTCGTTGCCGTATTTCAGCAGCGCCGGCCCGAGCATCCAGATGCCGAAGCTCGACAGCGGCGGACGCGCGCCCATTTTCGCCATCTCGGCGCGCAGCACCTTGTGCTCGGCCGCGCTGAGGCCGCCGCCGCCATATTCCTTCGGCCAGTCCGGCACGGTCCAGCCCTTGTCGCGCATGCGCTCGAACCAGATGCGCTGCGGCTCGGAGGAGAATTTTGCGTTGCGCCCGCCCCAGAACACGTCGGCGTCGGAGGTCGCAGGCTTGCGCATCTCCGGCGGGCAGTTGGCCTCCAGCCAGGCGCGGGTCTCGCTGCGGAATGTTTCGAGATCAGACGTCTCAGCTTCGCTCATGGTCGTTTCCATCAATCAAATTCGACTTGTTGCCGCAGACTCTGGGCCATCGCCCCGTGGAATTCAACCATTTCGGTGCCGCACGACCAGGCATGCCGAGCCGCGTTCGGCTATAATGATGTCCGCGGCGAGGCTTTGAAAATAAAGAGGAAACGAGAATGCGCCTGAAACTACTTTCGCCTGGCGAAATGAGCGAGAGCCAGCGGCAGACCTATGACGAGTCGATCGCCGGCAAGCGCGGCAAGCCGCCGGCGCCGATGATGGCCTGGCTCAACAGCCCGGAGATGGCCCGTCACGCCACCCGGCTCGGCGAGGTCCTGCGCTTCGACACGGTATTTCCCGCCAAGCTTTCGGAGATCGCGATCCTGGTGACGGCGCGGCACTGGACCGCACACTACGAATGGTATGCGCATAAGCGCCTCGCGCTTGCCGGCGGCATGGATCCGAAAATCATCGATGCGATCCGCGACCGCCGCACGCCCGAGTTCGACGATCCCAAGGGCAAGATGATCTACGATCTCGCGAAGTCGCTGCACGAGGGTCACGGCGTCGAGAAGGGCCTCTATGAGGAGGCCGTGAAGCTGCTCGGCGAGCGCGGCGTGGTCGAAGTGATCGGGCTGTGCGGCTACTACACGCTGGTGTCGATGACGCTGAACACGTTTGAGTTCGAGCTGCCCGAGGGCGAGGTGCCGGAGCTCGCTTAGTTTCCCATCCGGAAACGCTGGGTTTCGGGATAGGCCAGTGGCGCTGTCCCGAGGCTCGACTTAAGTGGAGTCGATCAACGGAGCATTCCCATGTCGCAGAACCCAGCCGTGCATGCCGGCACCAGGATCGGCCACGTCCATCTCAAGGTCGCCGATCTCGATCGCGCGCTGGGCTTCTATTGCGGCGTGCTCGGCTTCGAGCTGATGCAGCGCATGGGCTCCGGTGCGGCCTTCATCTCGGCCGGCGGCTATCATCACCACATCGGGCTCAACACCTGGGAGAGCAAGGGCGGCTCGCCGCCGCCGCCGGGCACGACCGGGCTGTTCCATACCGCGATCCTCTACCCGACGCGCCCGGCGCTGGCGGATGCGTTGCACCGGGTGCTGTCGGCCGGCATCGCGCTCGACGGCGCGAGCGACCATGGCGTCAGCGAGGCGCTTTACTTGCGCGATCCGGACCAGAACGGCGTCGAGCTGTATTGGGACCGGCCGAAGGAGCAATGGCCGTTCGGGCCGGATGGCAAGCTTGCGATGATCACCAAGCGGCTGGATGTGGAAGCGTTGCTGAAGCAGCGGGAAGCGTGATGCCGTAGGGTGGGCAAAGCGAAGCGTGCCCACCAATTCCTACAGCACGGGCGGAGAGCAGATGGTGGGCACGGCGCTGTGCGCCTTTGCCCACCCTACGAGAGCTTCGCTTTGGGCGCACCGCGCACCATGATCAACGCCGCGGCCATCACCTCCAGCGCGATGCAGAGGTAGAACGGCAGCGAATAGCCGCCGGAGAGGTCGCGCAGGAAGCCGACCACGCCGGGGCCGAACGCGTAAGTGACCTGGTTGATCGCGGTGTTGAGGCTGATCAGCACGCCGAACGAGGCGGAATCGAATTCCTGCTGCACGATCAGCGACGGCAGCGTGATCAGGTTGCCGACCGAGAAGCCGAACACCGCGCAGGCCGCGATCAGCACATAATCGTTGTGCAAATTGATGACGACGCACAGCGCCGCCGCCTGGCTCAGGAACGACAGCGCAGACGCAAGCCGCTGGTTGAGCCGATCGATCACCATCGAGAACAGCACCCGGCCGACCACGGCCATCGCCGTCAGCACCGCGACCGCCACGGCCGCACGTTCGCGGCCGATCACGGGGTCGAGGAACGCGATCAGGTGCACGATGAACCCGACCTGGGCGAACAGCACCAAAGCAAAAGCAATGGTCACCGTGAGGAAGCCGACGTCGCGCAGCGCATGCCTGCGGATATGCGCCGAGGATAGCGGCTTCGCTTTCCCTGTCCCATGCCTGCCGTGAAGATCGGGCGGCCGGCCGACCACGACAAGGATCACCGGGACGAGCAGCACCAGCATGGCGCCGGCGACGGTGAACATCGCGCTGGCGAAGCCGATATGGCCGATCAAGGTCACCAGCAGCGGCACGCCGACGATGCCGCCAAAGCTCGCGCCGTTGAGCGCCAGGCTGATCGCCATGCCGCGCTTCTGATCGAACCACAGGCTGATCGTGTTGGTGATCATGGCGAGGCTGGTGCCGGCCCAGCCGAAGGCGAGCACCGCGTTCGCGAGATAAAGCTGCCAGGGCTCGCGCACCGCGCCGATCGCGACGGCGGCCGCCGCCATCGCCAGCGTGCCCGCAATCAGGCCGAGCCGCGGGCCGTATTTGTTGACGGCTTCGCCGACGAAGACGACGAGCAGAGCGCCGAACAGGTAGAAGAATGTCGTCCCGGCGGAGATCAGCGAGGCCGACCAGCCGTGGGCGCGCTGGAGCTCGGCCACATAGACGCTCTGGCCGTAGAAGCCGAGCCCCCAGCCGAAGGTCGCGAGCAGGAAGCAGACCGCAACGATGCGCCAGCCTTCATAGCGGAGCGAGGATTCGTCGATCGTGGCGTGTCGAGGATTGTCGAGCATGCTGGCTACTCCGTCATGCCCGGGCTTGTCCCGGGCATCCACGTTCTTCGATCCGCGCACCTAAGACGTGGATGGCCGGGACATTCTGCGTGAAGACGCGCTTCGCGCTAATGCCCGGCCATGACGCATCATCTAGTAACCCGCTCCAAAAAATCACTTCGACCTGGATCGAACTATCAACGCTGCTGACAGCCTCCCGCCAGTCAGATCGCGTCCGGGAACTCGCCCATCGCCGCGTCCAGCCGCGCCTTGCGGCGACGCGCATAGGAGGCGAGCGAGAGCACGGCGAGGCCAAGCAGCACCGGCGGGAACACCACCATGTTCACCGCCGACCAGCCGTAGTTCGCAAGCAACTGGCCCGACGAGAACGAGCCGATCGCCATCATGCCGAACACCAGGAAATCGTTGAACGCCTGCACCTTGTTGCGTTCCTGCGGCCGGTGCGTCTCCAGCACCAGCGCAGACGCCCCGATGAAGGAGAAATTCCAGCCCACGCCGAGCACGATCAGCGTGGCCCAGAAGTGCATCGCGGTGAGGCCGGAGAGGCCGATGGCCCCGGCAGCGGCCTCGAGCAGCAAGCCGGCCGCGACGACCTTCGGCGCACCGAAGCGGGCGATCAGCGCGCCCGTGAAGAAGCTCGGCCCGTACATGGCGACGATGTGCCATTGAATGCCGAAATTGGAATCGCTGACGCTGAGGCCGCAGAGCTTCATCGCGAGCGGCGCCGAGGTCATCACCAGGTTCATCATGGGATAGGAGATGACGCCGCACAGCGCGGCGGCGATGAAGCGCGGCTGGCTCACGATCGTCAGCAGCGGCCGGCCGCCATGCAGATCGGCCGGCGCCGGCTTCGGCATGTCGACGCCGGCGACGATGCCCATCGCGACCAGCGCCACCGCGGCCTGCACCAGGAAGCTGAAGGCGAACAGATAGGGCTGCCAGACATCCATGGTCCATTGCACGAGCTGCGGACCGAGCACGCCGGCGAACACGCCGCCGGCCATCACCCACGACACCGCCTTGGGCCGGTAGGCGGCGCTGGCACCATCGGCGGCGGCAAAGCGATAGGATTGCGCCACCGCGCCGTAGAGGCCGCCGAGGAAGGTCGCCAGACAAAACAGCGCGAACGAGGCGTGCAGGATCGCAAACGAGCCGAGCAGGCCGGTCAGCGTGCCGAGGCCGGTGCCGATGACGAAAGCGGCGCGGCGGCCGAAGCGGCGCGAGATCGCGCCGGTCGGCAGCGTGCCGGCAGCCAGGCCCACCACATACATCGAGATCGGCACGGTCGCGAACGACATGTCGGGCGCGAGCGTGGCGCCGACGATCGCGCCGGTGGCGAAGATCACCGCCGAGTTGGCGCCGGTCAGCGCCTGCGCCGCCGCAAGGCGCACCACATTGGTACGCACGCGGGCATCGGCAGCGATCTCATTGGCTGAAGTCACGTCTAGCATCGGCATTTCCGCCCCAAGGAGCTTTCAAGGGCCTTGTTGATTCCCGGCACTATGGAGAGACGCGGGAGGGCGGACAACCGGCGCAAACGGGCACAGGCCATGCCTCTGACGCAATCGGCAGGACTATACCGGGACACGCCCTTGACGGCTTGCGCTCGATCAAATCCTATCCCGCCGCGCGATCTGCCGGAGTTCGCACCATGTCCATTGACGACAGGCCTACGCTCAGCGCTCCCGACGACGATCCCTGGCTCTGGCTGGAGGAGATCGAAGGCAAGCTGCCGCTCGATTTCGTCGCGCGGCAAAATCAATTGACGCTCGCCGCGTTCGGGGGCGCGGCCTTCGAGCGCGATCGCGACATCCTCGCGACGATCTACGATCGCCCCGACAACATCCCCTATGTCAGCCGGCGCGGCGACGACCTGCACAACCTCTGGAAGGACGCCACCAACCCGCGCGGCCTGTGGCGGCGAACCAATCTGGCGGAGTTTCGCAAGCCCAATCCGGCGTGGGAGATCATGCTGGATATCGACCAGCTCGCGGCGAGCGAAGACGAGGACTGGCTGCTCAGCTCCATCACCACGATGCCGGGAAGCTCACGCGCCATCCTGGGCCTGTCGCGCGGCGGCAGCGACGCCGTCACCTTGCGGGAATTCGACCTCGCTACGAAGGGCTTCGTTGCGGACGGCTTTACGCTGCCGGAAGCCAAGGGCGGCGTCGACTGGCTCGATGCCGACACGCTGCTGCTGTCGAGCGCCCATGGCGAGGGCATGGCCACGAGCTCCGGATATGCGAGGACCGTTCGCCTGTGGCGGCGCGGCCAGGCCGTGGACCAGGCGCAGGTGGTGATCGAGACCTCGGACGATCACATGATGATCTATGGCATGGCCGATGACACCGGTGCGGCCCCGCGGACCTGGATCGTCGACCAGATCGACTTCTTCAACTACGGCATCTGGCTGCGCGATGCGGCTGGTGCGACGACGAAGCTCGACCTGCCGACCGGGATCTGGATGCAGGCCCATGGCGACTGGTTCGCGATGAAGCTGCGCAAGGACTGGTCGGTCGAGGGCCAGACCTACGCCACCGACACCGTGCTCGGCATCTCGCTCTCGGCGTTCCTGGCAGGCCACCGCGATTTCGCCGTGCTGTTCGAGCCCGGTCCGCGGCGCGCGTTGCAAGGCTTCTTCTGGGCCGCCGGCAAGCTCGTGCTGTCGATCCTCGACGAGCTCAGGCCGCGCTTCGAGGTCGTCACGCCATCCACCGCGGGCTGGCGCCGCGCGACGCTTCCCGGCCTGCCGGAGATCGGCGTCGTCGATATCTGGCCGCTCGATCGCCATCCGTCAGAGAGCAATGGCGACCTGCTCGCCAACGTGCAGGACCCGCTGACGCCGCCGTCGCTATTGCTGATCGAACCCTGCGTCGAAAGCCCGGCCGTGCTGAAGCAGGCGCCGAAGACGTTCAGCGCCGATGGCCTCGTGGTGACACAGCACGAGGCGATCTCGATCGACGGCGAGCGGATTCCTTACGTGCAGACCGGCCCCGCGACCGAGACCGGCGATGCGCCGGTCTATATGAGCGCCTATGGCGGCTTCGCCCATTCGGTCAAGCCTTACTACAACCCCTCGCTCGGCAAGCTGTGGCTGGAGCGCGGCGGCACCGTTGTGCAGGCCAATTTGCGCGGCGGCGGCGAGTTCGGCACGCGCTGGCACGATGCCGGAAGGCTCGCCGGCAAGAAGCTCTCGCATGACGATTTCGCGGCGGTCGCCGCCGATCTCGTGCGCCGCGGCGTCACGACGGCAAAACGGATCGCCGCACAGGGCGGATCGAACGGCGGCATCCTCATCACCAACATGCTGACGCGGTACCCGGAGCGCTTCGGCGCGCTGTTCTGCACCATCCCGCTGATCGACATGCGCCGCTACACAAAACTGCTCGCGGGCGCGAGCTGGATCGCGGAATATGGCGACCCCGATAAGCCGGAGGAGTGGGACTGGCTGAAGACCTACTCGGCCTATCACAACGCCAAACCTGGCCAGTCCTATCCGCCGATCCTGATCGCCACGACGCGGCGCGACGACCGCGTCCATCCCGGCCATGCACGCAAGATGGCGGCAAAGCTCCAGGCGATGGGCTATGAGGCCTGGTTCTACGAGCCGGAGGCAGGCGGCCACGGCTACGGCAAGGACAACAAGGAGCGCGCCGGCTTCGAGGTGCTCGGTTTTCGGTTCTTGAAGGAGAAGATCGGGTGGCGGGACGGGGAGGCGTAGGAGCGCTGCCCCTCGGGGACTTTGATCGCATCACACCGTGAGGCGGGCACCGCTCTCTCATTCCCTCCCCCTTGCGGGGGAGGGAGCGCACCTCCTGCGTCGCTAGCGCGCGAACACCAAAGTCAGGTTGTTCGCGGGCATCTCGATCGTGTCGACCAGGCCGAGCCCCGCGCCTCGCGCGAGCGTCTCGACGTCGCCGATATCGCGCACGCCCCATTCGGGATTGCCCTCGCGCAACGAGGTGTCGAACACGGCGTTGCTGAGCGCGGTGTGCTTGCCGTCGCGCTTGAACGGGCCATAGAGGAACAGCTTGCCGTCGGCACGCAGATAGCGGCCGGCGCCGGCGAACAGGCCTTCGGCCACGGTCCACGGCGCGATGTGGATGACGTTGGCGCAGAACACGGCGGCGAGACTCGTCGGGCCCTGCCCGCTTCGCATCTCAGGACACCAGTCGGGATCGGTGAGATCGATCCGCAGCGGCGAGCGGATGTTTGGCAGGCCCGAATGCACGCGCCAGGCCTCGATGCTCTTGAGGTGCCGCTGGTTGAGGTCGCTCGGCCACCAGATCAGGCCGGGCGAATGGCGGGCGAAATGGACCACATGCTGGCCGGTTCCGCTGCCGACCTCGACCACGTTGCCTGACATCCCGGCGAGATGCTTTTCCAGCGCCGCCCAGATCGGCTCGTAATTGCGGTGAAAGGCCGGCGCATCCAGCCGCCCGTCCGGCTCGACGCGTCCGCCGTCCCTGCCAAATTCGACGACATATTCAGCCAAGTGAGGTCCCCTTGAAAAAACGAGAACACGATGAAAACCGAATGAGCGCCCGAGCGCCCTCGAAATAGCCCGCCCGCGCCACTGCCTTTAACTCGTGGTAGCTCTCTTTGGGGCCCAATCGGCCGAACAAATAATCTCTTTAGTTGCAATGCGGAAGATATTAACTCCATTTTGCCGCGTGCATAGTCTTGATTGTCAGGCGATGCCCTTTGTGCTTTGGAACGCTTCTATTTCCGCGATCGCGACATCGCCATAACGCCTCGGAATGACGCCTTGACCGCCCTGTCCCGAAAGCCTCTGTTCCTCATGCTGGCCATCGTCGCCGGGCTGGCCGCGAGCCCGGCGCGGGCGCAATCCGCCGCGACCGAGGGCCAGAAACTCGCCTTCGACCGCGGCAAGGGCAATTGCCTGACCTGCCACGTCATCAAGGGCGGCGACCTGCCCGGAACGATCGGACCGGAACTGAAGGATATCAAATCAAAATACCCTGATCGCAACGAGCTGGTCGCGATCATCTTCGACGAGACCAAGCGCAATCCGCAGACCATGATGCCGCCGTTCGGCCGCAACCGGATTTTGACCGAGCAGGAGATCGGCGCGATCGTCGATTTCCTGCAAACCCTGTGACCGCCGGCACACCAGGAGACTTTTGATGACCACGACCACGGGCTCACTCGCGACGCGGCGCCTGATTCTCCAGGGCGCAGCCTCGGTCGCGCTGCTCGGCCTCGGCAATCTGCCGTTCGGCGCGACCTCCGCGCTCGCGGCGGCCAACGACAAATATCCGGAAGAGGCGTTCAAGCTGAAGAACGAGGCAGACGCGATCAAGGCGCTCTACGGCAAGACCGCCGAGCCCTCCGACAAGATCAAGCTCGACGCGCCGGAGATCGCCGAGAATGGCGGCGTGGTGCCGATCTCGGTGACGACGACGCTGGACAAGGTGACCTCGATCTCGTTCTTCGTGGCCGAGAACCCGAACGCGCTCGCGGCTTCCTACAGGATTCCCGATGGCACGATCCCGAGCGTCGCCAACCGCCTCAAGATGGCGAAGACCACGAACGTGACCGCGATCGTGGAAGCTGACGGTAAACTCTACAGCGCGACCAAAGAGGTCAAGGTCACCGTCGGCGGTTGCGGCGGTTAAGCGAGGGATTTCGACATGGCATCCAGCATTCGCGTCCGCGCCACCGCCAACGGCGACATCACCGAGGTGCAAACGCTGATCCAGCACCCCATGGACACCGGCCTGGTCAAGGATTCCAAGGGCGAATTGATCCCGGCGCATTTCATCCAGCAGCTGAAATTCGAATGTAACGGCAAGGACGTCTTCGTCGCCGATTGGGGCACCGCGGTCTCCAAGGACCCCTACGTCAAGTTCAGCTTCAAGGGCGCCAAGAAGGGCGACGAGCTGAAGATCTCCTGGACCGACAACAAGGGTGGGTCGGACACGACCACCGCGAAGATTTCGTGATGACGCGGCGCGCTACCATTCTGCTCGGCTCGGCGTTCGTCGCACTCGCGACGCTAGCTTTCGCCGCGACGCGCGTGGTCGCAGCCGACAAGGTCGATCCTGTCGCCGACGCAAAAGCGTTCCAGAATTTCTTCTTCCAGAAGTTTCCCGATGTGAAGCACGAGGATTTCGTCAACGGTCCTTATTCCATGAACGAGGACATGAAGCGGCAGTGGCAGGAGAAAGAGGAATTCCCGCCCTACGAGTTCGCGCTCGACGCCGGCAAGGAGATGTTTTCGACGCCGTTCAAGAACGGCAAGAGCTATGCCGACTGCTTCCCGAACGGCGGCATCGGCATCCGCCAGAACTATCCTTACTTCGACGAGAAGGAAGGCAAGGTCGTCACGCTGGAGCTCGCGCTCAACCGCTGCCGCGAGGCCAATGGCGAGGCGCCCTATTCCTACGTCAAGGACGAGATGGCCTCGCTCACCGCCTACATGGCCTTCACCTCGCGCGGCAAGCCGATGGACATCAAGATCCCCGACGATCCGCGCGCGCTCGCGGCGTTCGAGAACGGCAAGCGCTATTTCTACACCCGCCGCGGCCAGATGAATTTCTCCTGCGCGAGCTGCCACGTGCAAAGCCCGGGCGAGCGCATCCGTGCCGAGATCCTGGCGCCGGCGCTCGGCATCCTGAACGCGATGCCGATCTACCGCTCCGAATGGAGCGGCATGGGCACGACCAGCCGCCGTTTCGTCACCTGCAACAGCCAGACCCGCGCGGTTCCGCTCGAGCCGCAGGCGGACGAGTATCGCGACGTCGAATATTTCCTGTCCTACGTCGCCAACGGCCTGCCGATTTCCGGCCCGGGAGCGCGGCCATGAAGTGGTCACTTCCTCTCGCCATGCTGCTGGCGTTGAGCCTCGCGCCAGCGGCGCGCGCGGCAACCGAAGCGGACTACAAGGCGGCCTATGCCGCCGCGGAGGCCGCCGCGAAGGAGGCTGCCGGCTTGCGCCATCAATGGACCACGACCGTCTCGACGCTGGCGGCGGCGAAGAAGGCGGCCGACGGCGGCGATTTCGACCGCGCAACGGCGGCTGCGAAAGAGGCCGAGGCGCTGGCGAAGGCATCGATCTTCCAGGCGACGTCTGAAAAAGAGGCCTGGAAGGCGATGGAAATCCGCTAGACTGTCCCCCGTGGAACGATCTTGCGATCATTGAGGGGCGCGGAGAATTCGAGATGGCCATCCGCCGCCGCGACTTTCTGAAGGGTGCAGGCATTGCCGCCGTCTCGGCCGGACTGCCGCGGCTCGCGCGCGGCGCCGAAGCCGCGAGCATCTACGACATCGAGCGGTTCGGCAACGCGCGCATCCTGCACATCACCGACACGCATGCGCAGCTCAACCCGGTCTATTTCCGCGAACCCAGCGTCAATATCGGCATCGGGGAGATGGCGGGACGGCCGCCGCATCTGGTCGGCCGCGCCTTCCTGGAGCGCTTCGGCATCCGGCCCGACAGCGCTGATGCCTATGCCTTCACCTGCTTCGAGTTCGAGAAGTCCGCCGCCCGCTTCGGCAAGCTCGGCGGCTTTGCCCACCTGAAGACGCTGGTCGACCGCCTGCGCAGCGATGCCGGCGAGCAGCATTCGCTGCTGCTTGACGGCGGCGACCTCTGGCAGGGCACCGGACTCGCCAATATCATGCAGGGCCGCGACATGGTCGAGGTCGCCAATCTGCTCGGCATCGAGGCGATGACCGGCCATTGGGAATTCACCTATGGCGAGCAGGCGCTGCGCGACAATCTCGAGCGCTTCAAGGGCGAGTTTCTGGCGCAGAACGTCTTCCTGACCGAAGAGGCCGCCTTCAACGACGCCAGCGCCTTCGACAAGGCGAGCGGCCGCGTGTTCAAGCCGTCGACGATCAGGGAGCTCGGCGGCCATCGTGTCGCGATCGTCGGCCAGGCCTTTCCCTACGTGCCGATCGCGCATCCAAAGCGGTTCACGCCGGACTGGACCTTTGGCATCCGCGAGGAGGAGTTGCAGAAGCACGTCGATGGCTTGCGCGGCCACGACAAGGTCGATGCGGTCATCCTGCTGTCGCACAACGGCATGGATGTCGACCTCAAGCTCGCGAGCCGCGTCACCGGCATCGACGTCATCCTCGGCGGCCACACCCACGATGCCGTCCCGCAGCCCGTCGCGGTGAAGAACGCGGGCGGCACGACGCTCGTCACCAATGCCGGCTCCAACGGAAAATTCCTGGGTGTGCTCGATCTCGACCTCGCCAAGGGCAAGGTCGGCGATATCAAATATCATCTGCTGCCGGTCTATTCCGAACTGCTCAAGCCCGATCCCGCAATGGCCGAGCTGATCGGCCGGCTGCGCGCACCGCATGTGATGGACTGGTCGGAGAAAATCGCGACGCCGGACCGCCTGCTCTATCGCCGCGGCAATTTTTCCGGGCCCGTCGACGAACTGATCTGCGCCGCGCTGCGCGCCGAGCTCGATGCCGAGATCGCGCTGTCGCCGGGTTTCCGCTGGGGCGTCACCGCACTGTCCGGCCAGCCGCTGACCATGGAGGACGTGCTCGCGGAAACCGCGATCAGCTATCCCGAGACCTATGTGCAGGAGATGACGGGCGGCCAGATCAAGGACGTGCTGGAAGACGTCTGCGACAACCTCTTCAACGCCGATCCCTATTATCAGCAAGGCGGCGACATGGTGCGTGCCGGCGGCCTCAGCTACACCTGCACCCCGACCGCCGCGATCGGCAACCGCATCTCCGAGATCAGGCTCGGCAACGGCAAATCGCTTGCCGAGACCCATCGCTACAAGGTCGCCGGCTGGGCCTCGGTCAACGGCCAGCAAGGTACGCCGGTGTGGGACGTCGTCGGCAAATATCTGCGTTCCGGCCGGATGATGCCGGAGCGCCTCGGCTCCGGCGTCACCCTGAAGGGCGTCGAGGACAATCCCGGCATCGCAGGACAGGGATGACGCATTCGCAAATCCTTCGCGCGATGCTGCTGGCGCTGTTCGCCTGGGCCGCCATGCCGCTGGCCTCGGCGCAGCAGGTGCCGCTCCAGGACAAGCCGTTCGCCGAGCACAAGATCGTGCTCCAGCTCTCCGACGGCGATGCGAAGAAGCAGGCGCTGGTGCTCAGCGTCGCCAACAATTTGCTGAAGCACTACGATCCCGACAAGGTCGCGATCGAAGTGGTCGCGTTCGGCCCCGGCATCGACCTGCTGCTCGCCGCCAGCGACCGCCGCAAGCAGGTCGAAAGCCTGATCGCGCAGGGCGTCCGCTTCGACATCTGCCTCAACACCGTCGACACGATCGAGCGGGAGACGGGCAAGCGGCCGGAATTCATCCCCGTCGCCACCCCGGTGCAGGTCGGGGTCGGGCAGATCCTGTTTCTCAGCGAGAACGGGTACACGGTGGTGAGGCCCTGAGGCTCCCCTGTCGTCCTGGCGAAAGCCAGGACCCATTTCCACAGGCGATCGTGGTTATAGAACACGCTGGCCACAGTTTGCCGCAACAACAATCAGTCGGGGTAATCGGTCCTGGCTTTCGCCAGGACGACGTTGGGGGAGCAGTTCGCGTTTACCGGTACGCAGTGACGAATTAGCTGCGCCGGGACGACACCGAGTTTGTGGCACCTGCTCCGCATCGCCCGAGGCGCCGCCAGCCGTGGGATCATTGCGTCGCAATAAAAATCTTCCAAATCTTATTGTTTAGGCAGTGGATTACTTCTCTTTTTGGTCCCCGGCGTAGTAGAATTTGCAATCAGTTCCACGCCGGGTCTCTTGCCATGATCTTCCGCCAGCTCTTCGACAGCGTTTCGGGCACTTACAGCTACGTTCTTGCCAGCCGCCCCGGCGGCGAGGCCCTGATCCTCGATCCGGTGCTGGAGAAGGTTGACCGCTACTGCCAATTGCTGCGCGAGCTCGACCTCAAGCTGGTCAAGGCGGTCGACACCCACCTCCATGCCGACCACGTCACCGGCCTCGGCGAACTGCGCGACCGCACCCATTGCATGACCGTGATGGGCGACCAGACCAAGGCCGACGTGGTGGCGATGCGGGTCGCCGACGGCGACAAGGTGACGATCGAGGGCCTGTCGCTCGACGTGATGTACACGCCCGGACACACCGACGATTCCTACTCCTATCTGATGGGCGACCGCGTCTTCACCGGCGACACGCTCTTGATCCGCGGCACCGGCCGCACCGATTTCCAGAACGGCTCGTCGCGCGCCCAGTACGAATCGATCTTCAACCGGCTGCTCAAGCTGCCGGAGGAGACGCTGGTGTTCCCGGCGCACGACTACAAGGGCGACACCGTCTCCACCATCGGCGAGGAGAAGCGCTACAATCCGCGGCTCCAGGTCCGCTCGGTCGACGAATATATCGAGCTGATGGCCAACCTGAAGCTGCCCAATCCGAAGATGATGGATGTGGCGGTGCCCGCCAACATGCATGTCGGCCTGCATCAGGAAGAGCTGGAAAAAGAAGGCCGCGCGCTCAGCGCCGTCGAAGCGATCCGCTCGCTCGGCCGGCCGGACATGCTGCTGGTCGATCTGCGCGAGAGCAACGAGCGCGCCAAGCACGGCATGCTCGAAGGCGCGCTGCACACGCCCTATCCGAGCGTCGAGGAGAGCCTGAAGCCCGGCGGCATGCTGCGCGAGGTCGCGGCCGCCACCGGCCGGCGCGTCGTGTTCTTCTGCGCCTTCGGCGAACGCTCGGCGATGGCGGTGGCAGCCGCCAAGGAGGCCGGCCTCACCAACACCGCGCATATCGCCGGCGGCATCGATGCCTGGAAGAAGGCGGGCGGACCGGTGGTACGGGGCTGACGTCGCGAGCTTGAGATAAGTCGGGCACGGCCCATATTCTCGGGATAGAAGCGGATGACGCATCACCATCCGGGAACAGCCATGGCCAAGACCGCCAAACCGAGCGAGCCGCCCAAGACGAAGACGGCGGACGACAAGGCAAAAAAGCCATCGCCGCCGCGCGACACCGATGACGACGACGAGGACGGCGACATCGCTACGCCGAAACGTGATCGTTATGGGAATGACGATGAGCCGTTGTGAAGAGCGGTCGCGCTTGCGCTTCAAACTCCGCCGTCGTCCCGGCGAAGGCCGGGACCCATACTGCGTGATCCCTCGATTGTGATTGGTCGCCGTACCGAACTACGAGTCTCCGCCAAACTACTCCGGTGGTTATGGGTCCCGGCCTTCGCCGGGACGACACATAACGCCCCGCCCGCGCTACCTGCCATGCGCCCGCGTTCATGGACAAATAACCGCTGTCCCCGATAGTTTGCGCGCCTCCAGGGAGTGAAACAGCACTGCAATGGTCGACGTTCTCGCCGCACCGCAACAAGGCAAGGCGGACAGCGCGCTGCGCACGCTGACCGGGATCTCGATCGCGCATTGGGTCAGCCATTTCCATCTGCTGGTCCTGCCGATGCTGTTCCCGTTCCTGAAGAGCCAGCTGGGCGTCGGCTATGTCGAGCTCGGCTTCGCGCTGACCACCCTCGCCGTGGTCTCGGGACTGACGCAGGCACCGACCGGCTATCTCGTCGACCATTTTGGCGCTCGAAAGATTCTGCTCGGCGGCCTCACGCTGGGCGGCCTCGCGCTGATCATCCTCGGCCTGCACCTGAGCTACGCCTCGCTGATCGCGGCCGCCGTGCTGCTCGGGCTCGCCAACAGCGTCTATCACCCCGCCGATTACGCCATCCTGGCCGAGCACATGGATGAGGCGCGGATGGGCCGCGCCTTCTCGGTTCACACCTTTGCCGGCTATTTCGGCGGCGCGGTCGCGCCCGCAATCGTCGCCGCGCTCGTCACGCTGTCCGGCGGCGCCGGCGCGCTGATCGCATCGGGCGCGATCGGCGTGCTGGTGGCACTGCTGCTGCTCCTGATGAACATTCCCGATGCCGGCGCACACGGGAAAAAGCCGGGCAACGAGGCGCAACCGAGGCAGGCCGTGATCACGCCGGCCCTGATCACGCTGACCGCGCTGTTCATGCTGCTCAGCCTCTCGGTTGCCGGCATCAACAATTTCGGCGTGGTTGCGCTGATGAGCGGCTACGGCGCCTCCTATTCCGCCGCCAACGTCGCGCTGACGGCCTTCCTCGCCGCAAGCGCCGCCGGCGTGCTCGCGGGCGGCTTCCTCGCCGACCACACCGAGCGCCACGGCTACGTCGCCGCGGCCTGCTTTGCCGCGAACGCGGCCATCGTGCTGCTGATCGCTTTGGTGACGCTGCCGGGCTGGGCCTTGACCGCGGCGATGACGGCCGCGGGATTCCTCTCCGGCGTGATCGCACCCTCGCGCGACATGCTGGTGCGCAATGCGGCGCCTCCGGGCGCTGCGGGGCGCGCCTTCGGCATCGTCTCCACCGGCTTCAATCTCGGCGGCATCGTCAGCCCGCTGCTGTTCGGCTGGATCATGGACCAGAGCGCGCCGCACTGGGTGTTCGGCGCCTCCGTGATCTTCATGCTGGCGACGGTGGTGCTGTCGCCGTTCACGGAGCGGAAGCCAGCGAAGGCGTAGCTACAAGTTCAGTTGTCGTCCCGGCCTAGTGCGCAATTGCGCACGGGGGGCCGGGACCCATAACCACGAAAGGGAGTTGGAGCACAGGACTCCCACTCCGAGTCTTCGTCAAACCACTCCCTGGGGGGTATGGGTCCCGGCCTTCGCCGGGACGACAATCGTATTTGTAGCTCGCCCTTCAGCTCACTACGTCGGCGACACCGCGCCCTTCAGTGCGGCCGCCTGCGGGGCGGCGGTCAGCCTGGCCTTTTCGGTGTTCGGCCAGAGCAGGAGCAGACCGAGCAGGCCGGAGCCGACCATGACCACCGCGTTGATGGTGAAGCCGGTCATGTAGCCGTCGAGCATGCTGCCGGCACGCTGGATCACGGTGCCCATCACGGCGGGCGCAATGATGCCGGAGAGCGTGTAGAGCGCGCCGTAGATCGCGAGGATCGCGCCGCGCTGCGTCGCCGGCGTGAACTCGCCGAGCATCGGCGGGCAGACGACATAGATCGCGCCGCAGAGGCCGGTGCCGACCACGAGCAGGGCGATCTGGAAGCCCGCGCCCTGCACATGCGGCATCATGGCCAGGATCACGCCGCCAAGCACCAGCGGCACGGAGCCGAGCACGCCGCGCGCGATGCGGGTGGTCGAGCCGCGGGCCATCATCACCTGCGAGACCCAGCCGGTGATGATCACGATCGTGGCGCCGAACACCCAGGGCAGGATCGAGATGAATCCGGCCTGGCTCTGCGAGAAGCCAAGCCCCTTGACGATGAAGGGCGTGAACCAGGTGAGCCCGAGCGACAACGCCCAATAGGCGCCGAAGGTCGCAAATACGCAGCCGATGAAGGTGCGGGACGTGAGCAGCTGGAGATAGGGGATCCTGGGCTCGGTCGCGACGAGGACTTGCGTGTCCTCCAGCGGCCCTTCCTTGCCGAGCGCGAGCCAGGCGGCAACCCACATCAGGCCGACGACGCCGAGCGCGCCGAAGGCATAATGCCAGGAATGATTGACGATGACCCAGTTCAGCGCCGGCACGGCCAGGATCACGCCGAAGGCCGAGCCCTGCGACAGGATCGCGGTCGGCAGCGTGCGCTTCTCGTCGGGAAACCATTTGTAGATCGCATGCGCGGCGACCGAGAACGCCGGCCCCTCGCCGGCACCCAGCACGATGCGGCAGATCAAGAGCGTGGTGAAGGAGACGGTGCCGACCATCGGAAACTGCGCCAGCGCCCAGATCACCGCCAGCGTCAGCAGCACCCAGCGCGTCGGCACCTTGTTGACGATGAAGCCGACCACGATGGCCGAGATCGAGAACAGGAAGAAGAACGAGGAGCCGAGCAGGCCGAACTGCTCCGGCTCGAGCTTCAAATCGGTCATGATCGGAACGCCGGCGAGACCGACGACAATCTTGTCGGCGAAGTTCACCAGCATGAACAGAAACAGGAGAAATGTGATGGTCCAGGCGCCCTTCGGTGTCTCTTTGGGCGTCGCCGTCGTCTTGCCCGTCGCCATCCCTGCCGCTTTGGGCGTTCCCTGAGCGCTCATCGTTCTCCCCGTATGTTTTTTGGCACTTTTATGATTTGGCCGTTGTTGAAGCTAACAACGGCTTTGACGGCAACGCAACCCGGCATTTCCGCATCAAGTGTGCTACGCAGCATTTCCGTTAATTCCGTCCGGCGCCATTGATCGTGCTGAGCATCCGAAATCTTTCCAAGACCTTTTCGTCGGCCGGCGAACCGGTCCATGTGCTGCGTGGCGTCGACCTCGACCTCAAGCGCGGCGAGCGCGTCGCGCTGACCGGCGAATCCGGCAGCGGCAAGAGCACGCTGCTGCATTTGATCGCCGGGCTGGACGCCGCCGATGGCGGCACGATTCGACTGGACGATACCGAGGTCACCAATCTGTCCGACGCGAGGCGCGCAGGCTTGCGCCGCGACCGGATCGGCCTGGTTTTTCAGCAGTACAATCTGATCCCGAGCCTGTCGATCGAGGACAATCTCGCCTTCCAGGCGCGGATCGCCGGCCGGCATGATGCGGCCTGGCACAGGGAGCTGGTCGAGCGGCTCGGGCTCGGCGGCCTGTTGCGGCGCTATCCCGAGCAATTGTCCGGCGGCCAGCAGCAGCGGGTCGCGATCGGCCGGGCCCTGGCGACAAAGCCCTCGCTGCTGCTCGCGGACGAGCCGACCGGCAATCTCGACGAGGATACCGCCGACGACGTGCTGGCGCTGACGCGCGACCTCGTCGCGCGCACCGGCTGCGGCTTCCTGATGGTGACGCACAGCCTGCATCTCGCCGGCACGCTTGACCGTCACGTCACCCTGCACGCGGGACGGATCGCATGAGACGCGCGCTGTGGGTTCTCGCGGTGCTCTTGAGCCATTGGCGGCGGCACAAGATGCAATTCGCAACGCTCTTGATCGGATTGATCGCGGCGACCGCGCTGTGGAGCGGCGTGCAGGCGATCAACCAGCAGGCGCGCAATGCCTATGACCGCGCGGCGGCGACGTTCGGCGGCGTGCGCACGGCGATGCTGGTTGCACCGAATGCGGCGACCTTTTCACAGGACCTGTTCGTCAAGCTCAGGCGCGCGGGCTGGCCGGTCTCGCCGGTGCTGGAGGGCCGCGTCCAGATCAACGGGCGTTCGGTGCGGCTGCTCGGCATCGAGCCGGTGACGCTGCCGGCCGATGTCGGCAACGCGCCGCGCCTCGGTGCCGCGGATTTGACGAGCTTCGTTGCGCCACCGGGCCAGACGCTGGTGGCGCGGGAGACGCTGGCCGATTTGCACGAGCAGGAAGGCGCGGCGCCGTCCATCAGCAACGGCGCAAGACTGCCGCCGCTGCGCGTGCTGCCGCAACTCGTGCCCGAGGTGCTGGTGGTCGACATCGGCGTGGCGCAGCGTCTGCTGAACAAGCCGGGCCAGGTCTCGCGGCTCCTGATCGGCAAGCCGAAGGGCAGGCCCGCGCCGCTCGCAAGCATCGTCGGCGACCAGTTGCAGCGGATCGAGCCGAATGCGGAGACCGAGCTGGAGCGCCTCACCGACAGCTTTCACCTCAACCTCACCGCCTTCGGCCTGTTGTCGTTCTTCGTCGGCCTGTTCATTGTGAATTCGGCCGTGGGCCTCGCCTTCGAGCAGCGGCTGCCGATGCTGCGCACCTTGCGGGCCTGCGGTGCGTCGGCGCGCCTGGTCAACACGGTGATGGTAGTCGAGCTGGTGGTGCTGGCGCTGGTCGCCGGGCTGATCGGGCTCGCCTGCGGCTATTTCATCGCAGCCGCGCTGTTGCCCGACGTCGCGGCATCGCTGCGTGGGCTCTATGGCGCGCAGATCCCGGGACAGCTGACGCTGCGCCCCGAATGGTGGCTCGCCGGCATCGGCATCAGCGTTGCCGGCGCGCTCGTTGCGGCCGCGACCAGCCTGATCAAGGCGATCCGGATGCCGGTGCTGGCGACCGCGCAGCCATATGCCTGGCAGCAGCGGCAGCGCCGCTGGCTGATCCTGCAAAGCGCCGCCGCCTGCGCCGTGTTCGCTGTCGCGCTGCTGCTGCTGCGCTATGGCGAAACGCTGATCGCCGGCTTTGGCGTGCTGGCGGCGCTGATGCTGGGTGCGGCGCTGATCCTGCCGGCCTTCCTCGAGATCATCCTGCTTGCAGGCCAGCGCAGCGCGCGCGGGCCGCTGGCACGATGGTTCTGGGCGGACAGCCGGCAGCAGCTCTCCGGATTGTCGCTGGCGCTGATGGCGCTGCTGCTCGCGCTTGCCGTCAATGTCGGCGTCTCGACCATGGTGGAAACTTTTAGCCGCACCTTTGTCGGCTGGCTCAATGGACGGCTTGCGGCCGACGTCTACATCAGCGCGTCCGACAATGCGCAAGGCGTCGCGATCCGGAACTGGCTCAAGCAGCGTAGCGAGGTCCAGGCGATCCTGTCGGGCGGCCGCGCCGAGACGCAAGTGCAGGGCCAGCCGGTGGAATTGCTCGGCCTTCCCGACCACGCGCTCTATCGCGAGCGCTGGCCGCTGCTGGAAACCGCGCCGCGCGCCTGGACCCAGTTGGTGCCGGGCAACGCCGCCTTCATCAGCGAGCAGTTGAGCCGCCAGTTGCGCGTCCGCGTCGGCGACGTCGTCGAGGTGCCGGCGCCGGGCGGGACCTGGGAGCTCGACATCGTCGGCATCTATGCCGATTACGGCAATCCCAAGGGGCAATTGGCGGTCAACGTCGCAGCGCTGATCCGACAGTTTCCGCAGACGCCGCAGACGCGGATCGGGCTCATTGTCCCACGGGACAAAATCCCGGGCTTGATCGCGGCGTTGCAGGCGCAGTTCGCGCTCGACGACCGCAGCGTCGCCGACCAGGCGACGGTGAAAGCGGAATCGATCCGCATCTTCAACCGCACCTTCGCGGTGACGTCCGCCCTGAACGCCTTCACGCTGGGCGTGGCCGGGATCGCGCTCCTGACCAGCCTGCTGACGCTGGCGAACTCGCGCCTGCCGCAACTCGCACCGCTCTGGGCGATCGGCATCACGCGGCCGCGCCTCGCGGCGATCGAGCTCACCAAGACGCTGTCGGTCGCACTGTTCACAGCGCTGCTCGCCGTGCCGCTCGGGCTGCTGGTGGCGTGGTGCCTGATTGCGATCGTCAACGTGAAGGCATTCGGCTGGCGGCTGCCGTTCCATGTGTTTCCGCTGCAACTGGTCGAGCTGGTCGCGGTCGCGCTGCTCGCCTCGCTGCTGGCCGCAGCGCTGCCGGTTCTGCGGCTGGCGCGGATGCAGCCGGCGACCCTCGTCAAGGTGTTTGCCAATGAGCGCTGATGGGATTTCGCGGCGCGCCTTTGCCGGCGGCATCGCCGCGCTCACGCTTGCGCGCCGCGCCGGCGCGCAAGGTTATGCCGGGCTCGGCGAGACCGCCGACGGCTTTGCGCAGGTCGTGCCGGGAAAGCTGTTTACCTTCCCCGCCGATCACGGGCCGCATCCGGAGTTTCGCATCGAGTGGTGGTATCTGACGGCGAACCTCGTCGATAGCCGCGGCGCGGCTTGCGGCCTGCAATGGACGCTGTTCCGGCAGGCGACGCAGCCGGGGCCGCAAGGCGAGGGCTGGGCCAATCAGCAGGTGTGGATGGCGCATGCCGCGGTGACGCGCGCCGACACCCATCGCTTCAGCGAGGCGTTTTCGCGCGGCGGTATCGGACAGGCCGGCGTCGATGCAAAGCCGTTTGCGGCGTGGATCGACGATTGGGAGATCAAGGGGTCCGAGCGCACCGACGACCGCACGCTGTCGCCGCTGACGCTGAAGGCCTCAGGCATCGATTTCAGCTACGCGCTGACGCTGGAGGCCAATCGCCCGGTCGTGCTGCAAGGCGATGGCGGCTTCAGCCGCAAGTCCGAACGCGGGCAGGCATCCTACTATTACAGCCAGCCGTTTTTTCGCGCGCGCGGCAGCCTCACCATCGACGACAAGCCGGTCGACGTCACGGGCCAGGCCTGGATGGACCGGGAATGGAGCAGCCAGCCGCTCGACACCGACCAGACCGGCTGGGACTGGCTGTCGCTGCATCTCGCCTCCGGCGACAAGCTGATGCTGTACCGGTTGCGGCAGAAGGACGGCAAGGACTACCCGTTCGGCAACTGGATCAGCGCCGCGGGCGGCACGCAGATGATTGCGGGCAACGACATCCAGATGGTGCCGAGGGCGACGGCGGAGGTCGCGGGGCGCAAGCTGCCGGTGGAGTGGCAGATCGCGATCCCGTCGCGGTCGTTCTCGATCCTCTGCAAGCCGCTCAATGCAAAAGCCTGGATGGGGACCGGCTTCGCCTATTGGGAGGGACCGATCAGTTTTGCCGGCACGCACGATGGCGTTGGCTATCTCGAGCTGACCGGGTATTGAACCGCGACCTCTTTCAAGGGACTAGCGATGTATCATCTCACCGCCCTCGTAACGCTGCTGGCGATCCTGTTTTACTTCTTCACCTGCATCAACGTCTCGCGGTCGCGCAGCAAGACGGGCGTCAAGGTGCCGGCGATGTCCGGACACCCGGATTTCGAGCGCGCCTTCCGCATCCAGATGAACACGCTGGAATGGATGCCGGTCTTCCTGCCGTCGCTCTGGTTGTTCGCGATCTATATCAGCGACGCCGTCGCAGCGGGAATCGGCGCGGTCTGGATCATCGGCCGCATCGTCTATTTCGTCGGCTACTCGAAGGCCGCCGCAAAGCGCGGCCCGGGCTTCGCGATCCAGGGCATCGGGCCTTTTGCTATTTTGGGCACTAGGCCGGGACGACACTGAGTTTGTGGCGGCTTTACCAACCCTACATTTGCGTTGCACCAGCCACGAGCCCTGCGGCCTTCCGTCATCCGAATTGTCGAGGAGGCGGCCGGCCTTGCCGGTTGCCTCGCTACGCCTGCGTCGGCTATCGTCCTGACAAACAGGCCGCAAAAGGCCCAAGAGACTAATGTCCAGGGAGGACGAGGATGCGGAGCGTATGGGCGCTTGCCGCGACGGCGGCGCTATCTTTGCTGGCGTTTTCGACCGTTACATTCGCCGGCGGGCCCAAGCAGGGCGGGATTTTGCGGATGTACCACCGCGACAGCCCCGGCAACGCCTCGATCCATGAAGGCGCGACCTACTCGCTCAATGTTCCCTTCATGCCGGTCTTCAACAACCTCGTCATCTACAAGCAGGACGTGGCGCAGAACAGCATGGACACGATCATTCCGGAGCTCGCGGAAAGCTGGGCCTGGGTGAACGACAGCAAGACACTGACCTTCAAGCTGCGCCAGGGCGTGAAATGGCATGACGGCAAGCCGTTCACCTCGGCGGACGTCAAATGCACCTTCGACATGCTGATGGGCAAATCGCAGCAGAAGTTCCGGCAGAACCCGCGCAAGACCTGGTACGAACAGGTCAACGACGTCACCGTCAGCGGCGACTTCGAGGTTTCCTTCAATCTGAAGCGGCCGCAGCCTTCGCTGCTGGCACTGCTCGCCTCGGGCTACACGCCGGTCTATCCCTGCCACGTCTCTCCCGGCGACATGCGCACGCATCCGATCGGCACCGGCCCGTTCAAGTTCGTGGAGTTCAAGGCCAATGAGTCGATCAAGCTGACCCGCAATCCCGACTACTGGCGGGAGGGGCGGCCTTATCTCGACGGCATCGAGTTCACCATCATCCCGAACCGCTCGACGGCCATCCTCGCCTTCGTCGCCGGCAAATTCGACATGACCTTCCCGACGCATATCACGATCCCGCTGCTGAAGGACGTGAAATCCCAGTCGCCGACTGCGGTCTGCACTGTCGAGCCCACAAACGTCTCGACCAACATCATCGTAAATTCAACGTCGCCGCCCTTCGACAACATCGACATTCGCCGCGCCATGGCGATGGCGCTCGACCGCAAGGCCTTCGTGTCCATCCTGTTCGAAGGGCAGGCCGATATCGGCGGCACGATGCTGCCGCCGCCGCAGGGTCTCTGGGGCATGCCGAAGGACATGCTGGAGCGCATTCCAGGTTATGGACCGGATGCGAACGCCAACCGCGAGGAGGCGCGCAAACTGATGCAGAAGGCGGGATACGGCCCGGACAAGCACCTTGCGGTCAAGGTCTCCACCCGCAACCTCGCGGAATATCGCGATCCCGCGGTGATCCTGATCGACCAGCTCAAGAGCATCTATATCGACGGCGAGCTCGATGTCGTCGAAACCGCGAACTGGTTTTCGAAGATCGCGCGCAAGGATTACATGCTCGGCCTCAATCTGACCGGCAGCGCGGTCGATGATCCCGACCAGTCGTTCTACGAGAACTATTCCTGCGGTTCGGAGCGCAACTACACCAACTACTGCAACAAGGAGATCGAAAAGCTGTTCGACGCGCAGTCGCAGGAGACCGACATCAACAAGCGCAAGAAGCTGGTGTGGGACATCGACAAGAAGCTGCAGGAGGACGTCGCCCGCCCGATCATCTTCCATGCGCATGCCGGCACCTGCTGGCAGCCCTACGTCAAGGGCGTCACGGTGATGTCGAACAGCTCCTACAACGGATACCGCTACGAGGACGTCTGGATGGACAAGTAGCGCAGGCGGTTGACGAGCTCGGAGGCGAGAGATGTTTGCCTATCTGGTGCGGCGCCTGTTCCTGATGCTCGTGACCCTGTTCGGGATCTCGATCGTCATCTTCTTCCTGCTGCGCGTCGTGCCCGGCAACATCGTCGACATCCTGTTTGCCGCGGCCGGTTATGTCGATCCGGCCGACAAGGCCAACCTTGAAAAGGAGCTCGGCCTCGACCGGCCGCTGGCGGTGCAATATCTGCACTGGATCAGCGGCTTCCTGCGCGGCGATTTCGGCTACTCCTATGTCTCGGAGAAACCAGCCCTTCAGGAAATCCTGCCGCGGATCCCGATCACGGCCCGGCTCGCCGGCCTTGCGCTGCTGTTCTCCGCATCCATCGGCATTCCGCTCGGCGTCATCAGCGCGGTGAAGCAGGGCACAAGGCTCGATTACGCGTTGCGGGTCGTCAGCCTCAGCGGGTTGTCCCTGCCCTCGTTCTGGCTGGGCTTGCTGATCCTCACCGCGTCGGTGGCGATGTTCGGCCAGATGCCGATCTTCAACCCGAATCCGGCGACCTGGCTGGAAGCTTTCGCGACCTACGCCGTGCCCGCCGCCGCCGTCGGCTTCCGCAGCGCCGCGCTGACCATGCGCATCACGCGCTCCTCGATGCTGGAGGTGCTGCGCCAGGACTACATCCGCACCGCGCGCGCCAAGGGCGCCTCCGAGGCCTCCGTGAACTACCAGCACGCGCTGAAGAACGCGATCTTGCCCGTGATTACGGTGATCGGCATCGAGGCCGCATTCCTGATCGGCGGCCTGATCGTCACCGAAACCGTGTTCAACATCCCCGGTGTCGCGCGCTTCCTGGTCGAGGCGATCCGCTGGCGCGACTATCCGATCGTGCAGAACCTCGTGATGCTGATCGCCGTCGTGGTGGTGAGCGCGAATTTCATCGTCGACATGCTGTACGCGGTGTTCGACCCGCGGATTCGGTACACGGATTAGTCGTATGATTGTCGCCCACACAGCGCTTGCGCGTTCCTTCACCTCTCCCCGCCTGCGGGGAGAGGTCGAATTTGCGCGGAGCGCAAATTCGGGTGAGGGGGAGTGTCCGCGAGTCCGACTGTCACCTCCCCCGCGGAGAGCCCCCCTCACCCCGACCCTTCCAGCGCGAGCGAAGCTCGTCGCGGCCCCGCAGGCGGGGAGAGGGGGAAGGTAGACCGATGGCCGCGATCGACTATGACCTTGAACTGCGGCGCGCCGGGGCGCATGCGACGGGCGGCTGGCGGCGCGTGCTGTTTTTGGCGCAGCGGCATGTGCTCGGCGCTGCCGGGCTCGTCATCATGACCGTGTTCGTGCTCACCGCGATCTTCGCCGACTTCATCGCACGCTACGATCCGCTGACGATCGACTCCGCCCGCGCGCTGGCGCGCCCAAGCCTGGCGCACTGGATGGGCACGGATTCCTTCGGCCGCGACGTGTTCAGCCGCATCATCCATGGCGCGCGGATCTCGCTCGCGGTCGGAATCGGCTCGACCGCGCTTGGCGGCTCGATCGGGGTGATCGTGGGACTGACCTCCGGCTATCTCTCCGGCTGGGTCGATCTCGTATTCCAGCGCGTCTCCGACGTGCTCCAGGCGCTGCCGCTGCTGGTGCTGGCGCTGGTGATGACGGCAGCCCTCGGCCCGTCACTGCCGAACGTGATCATCGCGATCGCCATTCCGCTGATCCCGACGGTTGCGCGGGTGATCCGCGCCAACACACTGGCGCTGCGCGAACTGCCCTTCATCGAGGCCGCCAAGTCGATCGGCATGAGCGAGGTGCGCATCGCGCTGCGCCACGTGCTGCCGAACACGCTGGCACCGCTGATCGTGCTCGCGACCGCCCAGCTCGGCTCGACCATCCTCACCGAGGCCTCGCTGTCCTTCCTCGGCCTCGGCATTCCCGAGCCCTATCCGTCCTGGGGCCGCATGCTCTCGGAATCCGCGGCCGAATATGTCCGCACCGCGCCGTGGCTCGTGATCTTCCCGGGCATCGCCATCAGCCTCGCGGTGTTCGGCGCAAATTTGTTCGGTGACGCCCTGCGCGACATCCTCGATCCCCGGCAGCGCGGCTGATGAAACAGGCAACCGATCTCGTGCTCGAGGTAAAGAACCTGAAGACGGTGTTCTTCACGAACTCCGGTCTGTTCAAGGCGGTGGACGACGTCTCGTTCGCCGTGAGGCGCGGCGAGACGCTGGCGATCGTCGGCGAATCCGGCTGCGGCAAGAGCGTGACCGCGCTGTCGCTGATGCGGCTTGTGCCGGATCCGCCCGGCCGCATCGTCGGCGGCTCCGTCACGCTTGAAGGCACCGAGCTGCTGGCGCTGGATGAAGCGAGCATGCGCGCGATCAGAGGCGACCGCATCTCCATGATCTTCCAGGAGCCGATGACCTCGCTCAATCCGGTGATGCGGATCGGCAGCCAGATCAGCGAGGCCGTGCGGCTGCACCGGACGGTGTCGGCCAGGGAGGCGCAGGATATTGCGGTCGAGATGCTGCGGCTGGTGCGCATTCCGGAGCCTGCGCGGCGCGCGCGGGAATATCCGCACCAATTGTCCGGCGGCATGCGCCAGCGCGCCATGATCGCGATGGCCCTGGCCTGCCGGCCGGCGCTGCTGATCGCCGACGAGCCGACCACCGCGCTGGATGTCACCATCCAGGCGCAGATCCTGGCGTTGATCCTTGACCTGCAAAAGGAACTCGGCACCGGGCTCGTGCTGATCACCCATGATCTCGGCGTCGTCGCCCAGACCGCGCAGCGCGTGATCGTGATGTATGCGGGCAGGAAGGTGGAGGAAGCAACCGTCGAGGCGCTGTTCGCTGCGCCAAAACATCCCTATACGCGCGGGCTGATGGCCTCGATCCCGGCGGTGCCGGCATCCGGTCTCGCCGCCCAAGTGCGGCTGAACGAAATCCCCGGCACCGTGCCGTCGCTGGTCCGGCTGCCGCAAGGCTGCGCTTTCGCACCACGCTGCAAGCTCGCGATCAAGCGCTGCCTGGACGACTATCCGCCATTGGAGGATTGGGGCGGCGGCCATCTCGCGGCCTGCTGGCGCGCGGCCGAAGTGGCGGAGGTGGCATGACCGGGCCGCTGCTCGAAGTCACCGACCTCAAAAAGCACTATCCGGTCCGCGCCGGCGTGCTGCGCCGGCAGGTCGGCACCGTGCATGCGGTCGACGGCGTCTCGTTCTCGCTTGGCACGGGCGAGACGCTGGGTCTGGTCGGCGAATCCGGTTGCGGCAAATCGACGGTGGCGCGCAGCGTGCTGCGGCTGGTCGAGCCGACCTCGGGCCAGATCCGCCTCGACGGCGAGGACATTACCCGTCTCTCCAAGACGCAGCTCAGGCCGCATCGCCGGTCGATGCAGATCGTGTTCCAGGACCCGTTCGCCTCGCTCAATCCGCGCATGACGGCGGGCGATATCGTCGGCGAGCCGCTGGCGGTGCACGGGCTCGCGACCGGCAAGGCGCTGGAGGCGCGCACCGCAAAGCTGTTCGAGCAGGTGGGGCTGCGGCCCGACCAGATGCGCAACTTCCCGCATCAATTCTCCGGCGGCCAGCGCCAGCGCATCTGCATCGCGCGGGCGCTGGCGCTCGGCCCGCGGCTGATCGTGTGTGACGAGCCGGTCTCGGCGCTCGACGTCTCGATCCAGGCGCAGGTGATCAACCTCTTGATCGACCTGCAACGGCAGCACGGCTTCTCCTATCTCTTCATTGCTCATGATCTGGCGGTCGTCGCCCATATCAGCCACCGCGTCGCGGTGATGTATCTCGGCCGCATCGTCGAGATCGCCGACAAGGACGAGCTGTTCCGCAATCCGCGGCATCCCTACACGCAGGCGCTGCTCGCCTCGGTGCCGGTTGCGAACCCGTTTGCCAAGAAGCTCGCGCCGCTGGTCGACGGCGACGTGCCGAGCCCGGTCGACCCGCCGCCGGGATGCGCGTTTCACACGCGATGCCGGTTTGCGATGGATCGGTGCAGGACGGAGCGGCCGGCGCTGGTGGAAGCGGGCGCCGGGCATCAGGTGGCGTGTTTGCTGAATGAGGGGACGGGGCGCGGACAATAATTCCGCCGTCGTCCCGGCGAAGGCCGGAACCCATACCGCGTGATCCATCGGTGAGTGCCGGTGCCAGTACCGCGGGATAACTCTTCATTGCCAGTCATCGCCAAACCCAATCCTGTGGTTATGGGTCCCGGCCTTCGCCGGGACGACCAGTTGGGTTTGCCGCGCTAACTAAGCCGGCCCGATCTCCACCACGATCCTGCCGGTGGTCACCTGCTCGCCTTCGGCGACGTCGATCGCGGCGATCACGCCGTCGATGCCGGCCTTGTGGACGTGCTCCATCTTCATCGCTTCCAGCGTCAGCACCGGCTGGCCGGCGCTGACGCGGTCCCCTCGCTTGACCAGCACGGCAACGACGCGGCCGTTCATGGCGGCGCGGACTTTGCCGTCGCCGCCGTTGCTCGCAGCGGCCTTCGGCGCGGCGAGGGTGAGATCGGTGACCGCCACCGGGATGCCGCGATGCGCGAGGTGGAGCCGGTCGCCGTCGCGCAGGAATGTCGCGCTGTCCATCACGCCGCCATGGCGGAAGCGGATGGCGTCGGCATCGAGCTGGTCGATCTCGAACCTGTCCTGCCCGCCGTCGGTCGCGACGACATAGCCGCCGTCGCGTTCGCGCGTCACTTCGAGCTCATGCGTGTGGCCGGCGATCTCGATTTTGACCGGGAGCGGAAATGTTGCCGCGAGACTCCGTCCGCTGTGCCATGACGGCGCGCGCGGATTGGTGACGTAGAGCAGCAGGCCCGCCAGCGCGGTAACGAATGCGGTATCCGTTCGCGGCGCCAGCAGCTCGTCACGATGGGCTCCGATGAACGCCGTCGTCGCTTCACCCCCGGCAAAGCCGGGGTGGCGCAGGCAGGCCATCAGGAACGCCTGGTTGGTGGTCACGCCGAACGCCGTGAGCTGCTCCAGGCCGACGATCAGCCGTCCCCTCGCCTCCTCGCGCGTCGCGCCATGACCGATGACCTTGGCGATCATGGAATCGTAGAATGGCGGGATCTCCGAGCCCGACTGCAGCGCGTGCTCGACACGCAATCCGTCCGGCACCTGCCAGCGCGCCATGCGTCCGGACTGCGGCATGAAATCTTGCCTGGCGTCTTCCGAGCACAGCCGCACCTCGATGGCGTGGCCCGAAAACCTGACGTCCTGCTGCCTCACCGGCAATGGCTCGCCGCGCGCGACGCGCAGTTGCAGCTCGACGAGATCGAGCCCCGTGATGGCCTCGGTCACGGGGTGCTCGACCTGGAGGCGTGTGTTCATCTCCATGAAGTAGAACTCGCCGCTGGGGTCGAGCAGGAATTCCAGCGTGCCGGCGCCTTCGTAACGCAGGGCCTTGACCGCAGCGACCGCGACCTCGCCCATTTTCGCGCGCAGCTCTGAATTCACCGCGGGCGACGGCGCTTCCTCGATCAGCTTCTGGTGCCGCCGCTGCACCGAGCAGTCGCGCTCGCCGAGATGGATGGCGTTGCCATGGCTGTCGCCGAACACCTGGATCTCGATATGGCGTGGATTCTGGATGGCGCGTTCGAGGATGACGGTTGGATCGCCGAACGCCGCGTTGGCCTCCGATCGCGCGCTGCGCAGCGCATCCGGAAAGGACGCGGCATCCGTCACGAGCCGCATGCCGCGGCCGCCGCCGCCGGCGACCGCCTTGATCATGACGGGGAAGCCGATCTTCTTGGCCTCCGCAAGCATGACCTCGTCGCTCTGGTCAGCGCCTTGATAGCCGGGCACAATGGGCACGCCCGCCTTCGCCATGATCGCCTTGGCGCCCGCCTTGTTGCCCATCGCCTCGATCGCCTGCGGCGACGGGCCGATGAAGACGAGGCCGGCATCCTTGCAGGCTTGCGCAAACGCCTCGTTCTCGGCGAGGAAGCCGTAACCGGGATGGACGGCATCCGCGCCGCTGGCCTTTGCGGCAGCAATGATGGCGGGGATGTTGAGATAGGACTGCGCCGGCAGCGCTTCGCCGATGCGCACGGCCCGGTCGGCCTGCCGCACATGCAGCGCATCGCGATCCGCATCCGAATAGACCGCGACGACGCTTAAGCCCAGCTGCCGCGCGCTGCGCATTACGCGCAGCGCGATCTCGCCGCGGTTGGCGACCAAAACCTTGAAGAACGGCCGGTGCTGCACTGATCCGTTCCTCATGGCCGGGCCACCGAGAACTGCATGCGCTGGGGCGTGCGTGCGTCGCCCTCGCGGCAGATCGCGAGCACCTCCGACAGCACCGCGCGGGTGTCGCGCGGATCGATCACGCCGTCGTCGAGCACGCGCGCGCTGGTCGAGAACACGTCCATCTGGCCGTCGAACACGCCGACGATCTGCGCCTTCATGGCGTCGAGCTTGTCCTTCTCGACCGGCTTGCCGCGCCGTGCGGCGGCAGCCTCTGTCACGATGGCCATGGTCTCGGCGGCCTGCTCGCCGCCCATCACCGCGGTCTTGGCGTTGGGCCAGGAGAAGCAGAAGCGCGGATGGAAGCCGCGCCCGCACATGCCGTAATTGCCGGCGCCGAACGAGGCGCCGCAATAGATGGTGATCTGCGGCACCGTCGCCGACGTCACCGCCTGGATCATCTTCGAGCCGTGCTTGATCATGCCGGCTTCTTCATAGGCCTTGCCGACCATGTAGCCGGTGGTGTTGTTCAGATAGAGGATCGGCGTGCGGGTCTGGCAGCAGGCCTGGATGAAATGCGTCGCCTTGTTGGCGCCGGCGGGATCGAGCGGACCGTTGTTGGTGATGATGCCGATGGCCTGGCCCTCGATGCGGGCATGGCCGCAGACGGTGGCGGGGCCGTAATTCGGCGCCATCTCGGTGAAGTCGGAATCGTCGACGATGCGGGCAATCACCTGCTTCATGTCCACGGGGCGCTTGTGGTCCATCGGCATGATACCGAGCAGCTCGTCCTGGTCGTAGCGCGGCGGCTTGAATTGCGGAGCAGCCTTGCCCGGGCGCTCCCACTCCAGCGCCGCCATGATCTCGCGTGCGATGCGCAGCGCGTCGCGATCATCCTCGGCGAGGTAATCACCGAGGCCGGAGACCTGGGTATGCATCTCGGCGCCGCCGAGCTCTTCCTCGGTCGCGATCTCGCCGGTTGCGGCTTTCAGCAGCGGGGGACCTGCGAGGAAGGCGCGGGTGCGGCCGCGGACCATGACGATGTAGTCGGACAGGCCGGTCTGGTAGGCGCCGCCCGCGGTCGATGAACCATGCGTCACGGTGACGACGGGCAGGCCCGCCGCCGAGAGCCGCGCGAGGTTGCGAAAGATGTTGCCGCCGCGGACAAAATCCTCGACGCGGTAGCGCAAGAGATTGGCGCCGGCGCTTTCGACAAGCTGGACGTAAGGCAGCTTGTTCTCCAGCGCGAGCTCCTGCACCCGCAGCGTCTTGTCGAGGCCGAAAGGTTGCAGCGCGCCGGCGTCGATGCCGGAATCGCTGGCGCTGACCATGCAGCGGATGCCCGAGACGAAGCCGATGCCGGCGATGACGCCGCCGCCGGGCACGCTCTTGTTCGGATCTGATACGTCGAACATGTAGCCGGCGAGCGTCGACAGTTCGATGAAGGGCGCGCCGGGGTCAAGCACCAGCGCGACGCGTTCGCGCGGCAGCAGCTGGCCGCGCTTGTGGAAGCGATCCTTGGCCGCGGCGGACGCGGCACGCGTGCGCTCTTCCAGCGCGCGCATGCGGTCGATCAGGCCGAGCATGCCGTCGCGGTTGGCGTGATAGGCGGCACTGCCGGGGGAGATGGTGTTTTCGAGAATGGACACAGTTTACTCCGTCATTCCGGGGCGATGCGCAGCATCGAACCCGGAATCTCGAGGTTCTCAGGTGCGCAACTGCGCACCATAGTTCGCACTTCGTGCGCCCCGGAACGACGTTCAGCGATTCGTCCCAAAGATCTTCCGCGCCTCCGCCGGGCTCGCGATCTCGCGGCCCGCGCGCCGCGCGCAGGCGGCCGCGGCCTCGATCAGCTGGCCGTTCGAGGTCACCTTCCTGCCGTCGGCGAGATAGAAGGTGTCCTCCAGCCCGGTGCGCAGATGGCCGCCGAGCTCAGCGCAGCGCTGGTGCAGCGGCCAGATCTCCTCGCGGCCGATCGCGGTGACCTGCCAATGCGCCTCGGGGCGCTTCAGCTTGAGCAGGATCGGCAGCAGATCGGGATCCGACGGCATGCCGGAGGCGACGCCCATCACGAAATTATATTCGAGCGGGCCCTTGTACATGCCGACCTGGTTGTACATGCCGACGCAGCGGACGATGCCGACGTCGAAACATTCGAATTCGGGGATGGTGCCGACCGCGTTCATGACGTCGAGATAGTCCTTCACCTTCTCGACCGCGTTGTCGAACATCATCGGCGGCCAGGCCCAGCTGTTATCGGCTTTCACTTTCAAATAATTCAGCGAGCCGGCGTTGCAGGCCGCGATCTCCGGCCTGGTCTCGCGGATGCAGTCGAGCGCGCCCGAGTAGTTCGGCCCCGAGACGCCCGAGGTGTGATTGATGATCACGCCGGGGCAGGCTTCGCGGATCGCTTGCTGGATCTCCTTGCTGACGCCGACGTCCCAGGACGGCAGGTGCCCCTTGTCCGGCGCCTGCTGGCGCAGATGGATATGCATGATGCTGGCGCCGGCGTCATACGCGGCCCTGGCCTCGCGCGCCATCTGCTCCGGCGTGACCGGCACGTTATGCTGCTTCGGGTCGGTGAGCACGCCGTTCAGCGCGCAGGTGATGACGGCCTTGTCGCTCATGCGTCAGATGTCTCGCACGTTGAGAATTCAACGCTTGCGATCATGGGACGCGCGACATGCGGCTTCTTGCGCGGAGAAGCTAGCGGAAAAACGAGGTGTCGTAGGGTGGGTTAGCCCTGCGGCTGCGCGAAGCGCAGTCCGCTGGCGTAACCCACCACTGTCTATCTCCGCGGAGGCAAAAGAGGTGGGTTACGCTGCGCTAACCCACCCTACGAAGCGAGCTCAGCTCGCTTCCGCGAGCCGCACCGTCTCGCTGCTGCGATAGATCGCGAGATCGCGCGAGCCGACGAAGATCGCGCGCGGCTTCAATCCGTAGAAGCGGCGGATCGAATGGCTGAAATGGGTACTGTCGGGATAGCCGATGTCCTGCGCGAGATGGGCGAGGTTGAGGTCCTGGTTGGCGAAATGCAGCAGGTGCCGCGCGCGCTTCCAGGCGCGGAAGGACCGGAACGAGATGCCGGTCTCTTCCTTGAACAGGTGCAGGAAGCGCGAGGCCGAGAGGCCTGCTTCCGCAGCACATGTATCCGCCGTCACCGGCTCGCCGGAGAAGCGCTCGATGCGCGCGACGGCACGCATCACCCGCGGGTCGAGCACGCGGCGCGGCAGCGCTTCGCCAAAGCACATCTCGTCGAATTCGGCAGTGGTGATGTCGCCATAGCGGCGCTGCCGCAGCAGCGCGTAGGCGGCGAGGATCTTGCGGGCATAGACGGCCTTGTCCGGCCCGGTGAGCCGCTCGGCCAGGGCCTCCAGCACGCCATCGGGCATGCTTTCCGGCTCCAGCGTCACGCTGATTGCGGTGCGGTAATCGCTGGCGATGGAATGCCGCTGGTTCGGCAGGGTGACGAACAGCTCGCCGGAGGCGTGGCCGTCGTCGATCGTCAGATGCAGGCTGCCCTTGACCGCGACATAGACTTGGCAGCAACCGGGGATCCGCTTGCGCGGGCGGCCGAGCAGGCCGGCGTAAAACACCCGTTCCGGCGTGATCAGCATCAGATGGTCGGATTCGCGACCCAGATCTTCCATTGGCGGTCCTCCTCGCGCGGCTCTCTGGCCGCTGCGGACGGAGGTCACCTTAGCCTAAATTCAGGCGGTGTCACGACGGGATAGCGCTGTCATGAGGCGCAAAAAGGCAGCCTTCCGGGACGGCTGTAGAGCCGGCTCGGAACCCTTCATCAACACCGTCGTCCCGGCGAAGGCCGGGACCCATACCGCGAGGTCTATCGATGCGGGTGGCGCTAATCCCGAACGACCAATCTTCGCAGAATATCTCCCTGGGGGTATGGGTCCCGGCCTTCGCCGGGACGACAACGGAGACTACGCCCTCACCCTTGGCGCGACGTTCTGCTCAATTCCGGCCTTTTGTTCCACCGCAACCGCGCGCTTGAAGCCCTCGCGTTGCTGCAAGCGCGCCCAATAGGCTGCGACATTTGGCCCGAAATCCTTGGCGAGCCCGATGTTGTCGGCGAGGCGGAGCGCGTAGCCGATCACGATGTCGGCGGCGGTGAAGCGGCCGGCGCACAAGGTTGCGGCATTCGCGGTCGCTGCCTCGACCGCGCGCAGCCGGCCCAGGAACCATTTGGCGTAGTCGCCGGCGACCTGCGGGTTGCGGCGCTCCTCCGGCTCGAGCTGGGTGTAGCGGAGCACCAGCGTCTGCGGGAAGGTCAACGTGGCGTCGCTGAAATACATCCAGTTCAGGAAGGCGCCATAGGCGGGATCCTCGACGTCCACCATCAGCGGCGTCGGGGCGTATCTGGTGCCGAGGTAGTGGCAGATGCCGGAGGACTCGGTCATCTTCGTCTCGCCGTCGATCATGAAGGGAATCGTGCCCAGCGGATTGAGCGCGAGATACTCCTTGGCGAACACCCGCGGCGGGAACGGCAGCATCTTCAACTCATACGGCAGCCCCATCTCCTCCAGCATCCAGAGCGGGCGGAACGAGCGCGCGGCGTCGCAGTGATAGAGCGTGATCATCAGACGTTACCTTTACTTCCGGGCAGCGTGCCCATCATCTTGCACAGGACCATCAGCATGACCTCGTCGGCGCCGCCGCCGATCGAGGTCAGACGGCTGTCGCGATAGGCGCGGCTGACCGGCGTCTCGTTGGTAAAGCCCATTCCGCCCCAATATTGCAAGCAGGCGTCGGTGAGCTCGCGGCCGAGCCGGCCGGCCTTCAGCTTGGCCATGGTCGCGAGCTTTGTGACGTCCTCACCCGCCACCAGCGCCTCGCCGGCACGATAGATCAGCGCGCGCAACAGCTCGACCTCGGTCTGCATCTCCGCGAGCTTGAAGTGCACGATTTGGTTGTCGAGGATCGACTTCCCGAACGCTTTTCGGTTGCGGGTATACTCGATGGTCTCGTTGATGATGTATTCGTGCGCTTTCAGGCAGGCCGCCGCGCCCCAGAGCCGCTCCTCCTGGAACTGGATCATCTGGTAGGTGAAGCCCTTGCCCTCCTCGCCGATCCGGTTGCGCTTGGGCACGCGGACATTGTCGAAGAAGATCTGCGCGGTATCGGAGGAGCGCATCCCCATCTTGTCGAGCTTTCGCGCGACCGTGACGCCCTTGGCCTTCATGGGGACGCAGATCAGCGACTTGTTGCGGTGAACGGGCCCATCGCCGGTGTTGGCGAGCAGGCAGATCCAGTCGGCCTGGGTGCCGTTGGTGATCCACATCTTGCCGCCATCGATGACGTAGTCGTCGCCGTCCGAACGTGCGCTGGTCTTGATCGAGGCGACGTCCGAACCCGCACCGGGCTCGGAAACGCCGATGCAGGCGACGTAGTCGCCGGAGATCGACGGGCTGAGGAATTCCCGCCGCACCTCGTCGGAGCCGAACCGCGCCAGCGCCGGCGTCGCCATGTCGGTCTGCACCCCGATTGCCATCGGCACGCCGCCGCAAGTGATGGCGCCCAACTCCTCCGCCATCATCAGCGCATAGGAGTAGTCGAGACCCGAGCCGCCGAACTCGACCGGCTTGTTCAGCCCGAGGAAGCCGAGGCTGCCCATCTTCTTGAACAGCGTGTGCGCCGGAAAGATGTCGGCCTTCTCCCATTCATCGACATGAAGATTGATCTCGTTGGCGATGAATTTTTGCAAGGAGCGGCGGATGTCGTCGTGGTCGGCGGTGAATAGCATTTTGCTTCCTGTCATTCCGGGGCGGCGCGAAGCGTCGAACTACGATGCGCAATCGCGCATCGGAGAATCTCGATATGTTGGACTCAGCTCTAGGTCCCGGGTTCGCGCTACGCGCGCCCCGGGACGACGGTTGTCACAGCCCCATCTGCCTCGAGGCCAGATCCTTCATGATCTCCTCCGTCCCGCCGCCGATGGCGTTGACCTTGACCTCGCGGTAGATGCGCTCGGCCTTGATGCCGCGCATGAAGCCGGCGCCGCCGAAGATCTGTACGGCTTCCGAGGCGCAGAACGCCATGGTCTGCGTCGCCTGGTTCTTCATCATGCAGATTTCGGCGACGGGGCTTTCGCCCTGCTCGAGCCGCCAGGCCAGCATCTCCAGCATCGCCTGCGACGCCGCCACCTTCTGCGCCATGTCGACGATCTTGTGGCGGATCACCTGGTGCTGGGCGAGCGGCTTGCCAAACGTCTTGCGCTCCTTGGCGTAGGCAATCGCCTCGTCGAGGCAGACGCGGGCGAAAGCGGTACAACCCGCCGCCATGCCCATGCGCTCGCTGTTGAAATTTTGCATGATGATCTTGAAGCCCTGGCCCTCCTCGCCGATCAAATTCCCGGCGGGCACACGGCACTCGTCGAAATGCAGCGTCGCGGTATCGGAGGCCCACCAGCCCATCTTCTTCAGTTTCGTCCGCGACAGGCCGGGCGTGTCACCTTCGATCAGGAGCAGGCTGACGCCGCCGGCGCCCTCGCCGCCGGTACGCACCGCAACGGTCAGATAGTCGGCGCGCATGCCCGAGGTGATGAAGGTCTTCTCGCCGCTCACGACGTAGTGATCACCGTCGCGGCGCGCCTTGGTGCGCAGGCCCGCGACATCGGAGCCGCCGCCCGGCTCGGTGATCGCGAGCGCGGAGATCTTTTCGCCGGCGAGCACCTGCGGCAGCACACGTGCCCTAACCTCCAGGCGCGCTGCGCGCGCGATCGGCGGCGAGCCGATGGTGTGGCTCATCAGGCTGGCGCTGACGCCACCGGCACCGGCGCGCGCCAGCTCCTGGCTCGCCACGATCCTCATGAACTGGTCGGCCGGGATACCGCCGTATTCCTCGGGAAATCCGAGCCCCAGCAGCCCGATCCCGGCGGCCTTGCGGTAGAGCACGCGGGGAAATTCGCCGGCCTCGTCCCATTCATGGGCGAAAGGCTCGATCTCCTTCTCGACAAAGCGGCGCATCACGTCGCGAAAGGCGTCGTGATCGGCGGTGTAGAACGGGCTCTTCATTGCGCTTTCGCCTTCGCTGACGGCGACTGGGTTGTCGCACCATGGCCGGAACATCGGCGGCTCACTTGCGCGGAGTGGCTGGCCCGAGGGAGTCGCTCCGGGCAGGCCGTGCGCTAGCAACTCAACGCAAGACAGTTTCCGTCCCTCGCGGACCAACTCCAAGGCAAAAAAGACGTGCTGCACAAACTCCGGCGGGCCTTCACGGCCACGCCGGGCATGGTGCACGGCAATGAAGACGCAGGGCAGCGTAAGACCGCCGAGGGAGGAATTTTTGGCCGTTCGTTACTACGACTGGATCGCCCATCATGGCCGCCGCACGCCCGGCAAGGTCGCGGTCATCGATCTCGCGAGCGAGCGCCGCTTCAGCTATTCGCAGCTCGACGCGCGCGTCTCGCGCCTCGCTTCCTTCCTGCGTCATGCGCTCAATATCTCGCGCGGCGACCGCGTCGCGGTGCTGGCACTGAACACCACCGATACGCTGGAGGTGCAATTCGCCTGCGGCCGGCTCGGCGCCGTCTTCGTGCCGCTCAACACCCGCCTCACCGTTCCCGAGCTCCAGTTCATCACCGCTGATTGCGCGCCGAAGGTGATGATCCACGATACTGATCTGGCCGAGACCGCGCTGAGCGTTGCAAAACTCTGCAACGTCGCGACAAGCCTGCTGCTCGGCCCCGGCGGCACCTATGAGGCCGGCATCGCCGCCGCAAAGCCGCTCGACCGCGCCGAAGAAGTCACGCTCGATGACGTCTCGACCATCATGTACACCTCGGGTACCACGGGCCATCCGAAGGGCGCGACCATCACCCATGGCATGACCTTCTGGAATTGCGTCAATCTCGGCGGCCCGGCCTGCATTGGGCCATCCTCGGTGCTGCTCACCGTGTTGCCGCTGTTCCACACCGGCGGGCTGAATTGCTACACCAATCCGGTGCTGCACGCCGGCGGCACCGTGATGATCATGCGCGCCTTCGATCCCGGCACGGCGCTCGGCCTGATCAACGATCCCGCGCAGGGCATCAACGTGTTCTTCGGCGTGCCTGCGATCTACCAGTTCATGGCGCAGCATCCGGCGTTTGCGACGACCGATCTTACCCGGCTGATCGTCGGCGGTGTCGGCGGCGCGCCGATGCCGGTGCCGCTCCTGAAAGTCTGGGAGGCGCGCGGCGTCGCGCTCCAGCAGGGCTACGGCATGACCGAGACCTCGCCGGCCGTGCTGGTGCTCGATCGCGAGGATGCGGCGCGGAAAGCGGGCTCCGCCGGCAAGCCGGTACTGCACACGGAGGTGCGGATCGTGCGGCCGGACGGCAGCGATGCCGATATCGGCGAACTCGGCGAGCTCTGGGTCAAGGGGCCGAACATCACGCCGGGCTACTGGAATAGGCCGGAGGCGAACAAGACGTCCTTCACCGACGGCTGGCTGCACACGGGCGATGCGACGCGAATCGACGAGGAAGGCTTCTACTACATCGTCGACCGCTGGAAGGACATGTACATTTCCGGCGGCGAGAACGTCTATCCGGCCGAGGTCGAAAACGTCCTGCACCAGCTCACCGCGATCGCGGAAGCCGCCGTGATCGGCATTGCCGATCCGCAATGGGGCGAGGTGGGCCTCGCCATCGTCGCGGTCAAGCCGGGGGAGCGGCTGACCGAAGCCGATGTCTTGGCGCATTGCGCGGCCAATCTCGCGCGCTTCAAATGCCCGCGCCAGATCCGATTCGTCGATGCGCTGCCGCGCAATGCCACCGGCAAGATCCACAAGCCGACCTTGCGCAAGGAATTTTCGGCAACGTCCGAAGTCGACAAGAAAGTCGCCGACGCCTGACCAGAGCGCCCCTCGCGGGCGCTTCTTCGTTTCTGACGTGCCTGCTCAAACCCAGAAGAAACCCCAAAGAAAACCCAAGGAATTTCCATGAAGAACAAGAAACTCTCCCTGCTTGCCGCAGCAACGGCGCTGACGCTGTTTGCGACCCCATCCGCGTATGCGCAGAAGGCGTACGACACCGGCGTCACCGACACCGAGATCAAGATCGGCAATGTCGAAGCCTATTCCGGTCCCGCTTCCGCCTACGGCATCATCGGCAAGACCGAGGAAGCCTATTTCAAGATGATCAACGACCAGGGCGGCATCAACGGCCGCAAGATCAACTGGATCTCCTACGATGACGGCTACTCGCCGCCGAAGACCGTGGAGCAGATCCGCAAGCTGATCGAGAGCGACGAGGTCTTCCTGGTCTTCAACGCGCTGGGCACGCCGACCCAGACCGCCGTGCAGAAGTATCACAATTCCAAGAAGGTGCCGCAGCTCTTCCTCGCCACCGGCGCCAGCAAGTGGAACGACTCGAAGGCCTTTCCCTGGACCATGGGCTTCCAGCCCAGCTACCGGGTCGAGGCACAGATCTTCGCAAAATACATTCTGAAGGAGAAGCCGGACGCGAAGGTTGCGATCTTCTATGCCAACGACGATTTCGGCAAGGACTACGTCGCCGGCATCAAGGACGTGTTCGGCGACAAGGCGTCGAAGCTGATCGTGGCCGAGGAGAGCTACGAGACGTCGGAGCCGTCGATCGACGCCCATATCGTCAAGCTCAAGGGCACCGGCGCCGACGTCTTCGTGAACATCGCAACGCCGAAATTCGCGGCACAGGCGATCAAGAAAATCGCCGAGCTCGAATGGAAGCCGATGCACCTGATGACGGACGTCTCGGTGTCCATCGGTGCGGTGATGAAGCCGGCCGGGCTCGATGCATCCGAAGGCGTGCTGTCGGCCGGCTATCTGAAGGATGCATCGGATCCGCAGTGGAAGGACGATGAGGGCATGAAGAAGTTCATGGTCTTCATCGACAAGTACATGCCCGGCGCGAACATTTCGGACGCCAATCTGGTGTACGCCTATGCCGCGGCCCAGACGATGGTGCAGGTGCTGAAGCAGGCGGGCGACAATCTGACCCGTGAGAACGTGATGAAGCAGGCCGCCAGCCTGAAAGACTTCGTCCCCGACACGCTGATCCCGGGGATCAAGATCAACACCTCCTCCACGGATTTCGCACCGATCGAGCAGCTCAAGATGTGGCGGTTCAAGAAGGGCCAGTGGGAGCTGTTCGGCGATATCATCAGCGCCGAAACGGGCGGCTAGTTCTCGGCGAACGGTCCGTGCATGGGAGATGGCGGCCGCGAGGCCGCCATCTCTTTATCGGCGGACCTCCGAGGTGAAGCTATGCCGGCAAGAACAGCGCGAACGGCTCTTCCACCGTGCGGCGCAGATGCGTTCGATACAAGGCGTAGTTGGCGTCATCGGGTGCGACCCGTCCCAGCGACGGCTTCGGGACGTTCCTGAGCGGCACATAGGCGATCGGCGCCGCGATCGGCGTCAGTTGCGAGCCGGGGCCGGCGCGAAGCGTCGAGATGATGCCGTACATCTCGCCGGCGACCGTCGGCCGCGACACCGTGATCACGCGATGCTGGCCGTGCTTGATGATGACGAGGTAGATGAAGCCGGACTGGTGGGGCACCGCCACTTCGCCGGTGTGCTCATAGGCGGCATCGGTCCGCTCGCCCTCGCGGAACACCAGCGACGGGACCTTCGGCTCCCAGACGATCTCGGTGCGATAGGCAAAGATCGCGTCCTTGGCGCCGAACGACGGTCGCAGCGTGATGTAGACATCCTCGAGCCAGGTCACCGCGCGATGCGCATAGGAGCCGAGGCTGTCTGGCGCGACATCGTTTGCGGCCGGAGGCGTCACCACGACGGTGCTCTTGCGCAGGGACACGCCCAGCGCCTGCTCCAGCCGGACCGTAGTTGCCAGCGTGAACGGGCGGCGTCCGCCGAGCACCTTCTCCAACGTCGACAGGCTGAGCTTGGCCTGCTCGGCCAGCGCCTGCCGCGAGATCCGGCGTCTGGCGAGCTCCTCGCGGATCATCTCCGCGATCTCGCGGCTTTGCTCGTCGGAGAGCTGATTGTCGGAGAGCTTGTCCTGCGTCTGCATCTTTAACCCTGCTCCAGGCGGCCACTCTAGCAGGGCGGACAAGTCAGCACAAAACCGCACATCGCCGCCCCGGCGGCGCCTCGCCCGGCCGGCCGCGGCGGAACATTACCGATCGTTCTGCTCGCGAAATCTGCCCTTCCGACGGATGCTGAAGGCAGCAAACATCCTTCGGGAGCAGGTCAAATGGACACCTACGACGCAGCCGGCAACGACGATCACCCGATGCTGGGCCGACTGATCAAGCTCGGACTGTTTCTTCTCGTGCAGGGCATCGCCGTGATGCTGGTCGCCTTCATGGCGCTGCTGGTGAGCTTCGAGCCGGGCTGGTCGGCGACGACCGAGCAGGCCAGCCTGCTCCAGCCCGGCGACGCCCGGTCCGGCACCCTCCTCCTGAAGGAGGACGGCGCCTACACCGAAGCCATCCGCCTCGGCATCGACGTCGACATCACGGTGTCCGGTCCGACGCTGCGCGCCCGCATCACGCAGATCTTCCGTAATCCGAGCAAGGACTGGGTCGAGGCGACCTATGTCTATCCGCTCGCCACCGACGGCGCCGTCGACACGCTGAAGATGGTGGTCGGCGACCGCGTCATCGTCGGCGACATCAAGGAGCGGCGAGAGGCGCGCGTCATTTACGAGCAGGCACGCCGCGCCGGCCAGAAGGCCGCGCTCACCGAGCAGGAGCGTCCCAACATCTTCACCAACGCGGTCGCCAATATCGGTCCCGGCGAAACCGTGCTGGTGCAGATCGAATACCAGGAGCCGGTGCATCAATCCGGCACTGAATATTCGCTGCGCGTCCCGCTGGTGGTCGCACCGCGCTACAATCCGGCGCCGATCGTGCAGAGCGTCGACTTCCGCAACGACGGCTCCGGCTGGGGCACCGCCACGTCCGATCCGGTGCCCGACCGCGATCGTATTTCCCCGACGGTGCTGGATCCCGCCAAGAATGCGCCCGTTAACCCGACCAGCATCACGGTGCGTCTGAAGGCCGGCTTTGCGCTCGGCGAGGTCAAGAGCCACCATCATAACGTCAAGACCGAGAGCCCGGACAACGCGACGCGCATCGTCACGCTCGCCGACGGCGCGGTGCCCGCCGACCGCGATTTCGAACTGACGTGGAAGCCGGCGGCCCAGAACGCACCATCGGTCGGCCTGTTCCGCGAGCATGTCGGCGATGCCGATTACCTGCTCGCCTTTGTCACGCCGCCGAGCGCCGAGCAGGCGACGCAGAAGCCGCTGCCGCGCGAGGTCGTGTTCGTGATCGACAATTCCGGCTCGATGGGCGGCACGTCGATCGTTCAGGCCAAGGCGAGCCTGCTTTACGCGCTCGGCCGCCTCCAGCCGAATGACCGCTTCAACGTCATCCGCTTCGACGACACCATGGACGTGCTGTTTCCCGCCTCCGTCCCGGCGGATGCCGCGCATGTCGGCGAGGCGACCTCGTTCGTCAGCGCCTTGCAGGCGCGCGGCGGCACCGAGATGGTGCCGGCGATGCGCGCCGCGCTGACCGACAAGCTCGGCGAGACCAGCATGGTTCGCCAGATCGTGTTCCTGACCGACGGCGCGATCGGCAACGAACAGCAATTGTTCGAGACCATCACGTCGATGCGCGGCCGCTCGCGCGTGTTCATGGTCGGCATCGGGTCGGCACCCAACACCTATCTGATGACCCGCGCTTCCGAGCTCGGCCGCGGCGCCTTCACCCATATCGGCTCCGTCGAGCAGGTCGAGGAGCGCATGCGCGGCCTGTTCGCGAAGCTGGAAAATCCGGCGGTGACCGCCCTCAGCGCAAAGTTCTCGGAAGCCAAGGCCGACGTTACCCCGGCGATCATTCCCGACGTCTATCGCGACGAGCCGCTGGTTCTCGCCGCACGACTCGACAAGCTCGCGGGTTCGCTCGAGATCAAGGGACGGGTCGGCGACCGGCCGTGGTCGGTGACGCTGCCGCTGCAAAACGCCGCCGAGGGCAAGGGCCTGTCGAAGCTGTGGGCGAAGCGCAAGATCGGCGATGCGGAAGTCGCGCGCACCATGCGCGAGATGACACCGGAAGAGACCGACAAGACGATCCTGGCGCTGGCGCTCGACCATCAGATCGTCACGCGGCTGACCAGCCTCATCGCGGTCGACAAGACGCCGAGCCGTCCCGAAGGCGAACCGCTCAAGCTCAGCGAACTGCCGATCAACCTGCCGGCCGGTTGGGATTTCGAGAAGGTGTTTGGCGAACGACCGCAGCAGGCCCCCGGGCAATTGCGTGAGCGCCACGCCGATGCACGCGGCCAGCCGGCCACGAGGCGGCCGACACCTGCCGCGCCCGACGCGATCCGCCTGCCAAAGACTGCAACCTCGGCCGAGCTGAAGATGATCGGAGGCCTGATCCTGATCGTGCTCGCCCTGATCCTGTTCGTATTCAACCGGCGTCGGCCCTTGCTCACTGACGCCGTTTGAGAGAGGAGCCCCCCGAACTCCTCTGTTAGCGCGCGCGGCTGCCCGTCCCCTTAACGGCCGCGCGCGCCTTTTTATTGGAATGTCATTCCGGGGCGATGCGAAGCATCGAACTATGGTGCGCAATTGCGCACCTGAGAATCTCGAGGTTCCGGGTTCGCCCTTCGGGCGCCCCGGAACGACAACATCCGAGAGACACATGCCCCGCCTCATCTCTCCCCTGGCCCTGGCGCTGATCGGCCTCATCCTGTTCGGCGACGGCGCCTACATCCATGCAAAAGCCTGGCTCGCGCAGGTGCTGCTGGAGCGCGCGTTCGACCGAAGCGTCGCGACGGGCCAGACGGTCAAGCCGTGGTCATGGGCCGACACCTGGCCGGTCGCCCGGATCGAGGTGAAGCGGATCGGCGCCAGCGCGATCGTGCTGGACGGCACCAGCGGCCAGGCGCTCGCTTTCGGACCCGGCCATATTGAGCGGACAGTCGATGCCGGCGAACGCGGCGTTGCGGTCTATGCCGCACATCGCGATACACATTTCCGGTTCTTGCGGAATGTTGCGATCGGAGACGTGATCGAGATCACCCGCCGCGACGGCAGGCATTTCCGCTATCGCGTGGATTCGTCGGCCGTTGTCCGTTTCGACGCATCGGGCATCGATCCCGCGACACAGGATGTCGAGCTCGTGCTCGCCACCTGCTGGCCGTTCGACGCCGTTACGTCCGGTCCCGAACGTTATGTCCTGCATGGCGTCCTGATTGGAGCGAATGAATAGCAGCGATGCATCGCTCATTCCATCACACGGCATACCATGTGGTTGCTACCGCGAAGAACTCGCCATAGAACTGAGTGACGCGCCACCAAGAAGAACAACAGGTGAGGTCACGCCATGGAAGCTCGCGTATCTGCTGCATCCTCCTCTCCGCGCCCATGGTCTCCGCCGCTCGACGCCAGCGACATCGTCAAGGGCATTCACGCCATGCTGCACCCGCACAACATCGTGCTGGTGGGCGCGACCGACAAGCCCGGCAACTATGCCGAGCGGATCTGGAACAATCTGGTCAAATATGGCTTCGAGGGCGGGCTCTATCCGGTCAATGCCAAGCGCGAAACCATCTGGGGCGTCCCTTGCTACAAGGATTTCGCGAGCCTGCCCGAAAAGCCCGATCACGTGCTGGTGCTGGTGCCCGCGCGCTTTGCGGTGCAGGTGATCCGCGACGCCGCCGCGGCCGGCGCGCGTTCGGCCACCATCGTCACCTCGGGCTTCAGCGAGTTGCAGGATGAGGACAGCCAGAAGCTCGCCGCCGAACTGCAACAGGCGGTGCGCGACACCGGCCTCGCCGTCACCGGCCCGAACTGCCTCGGCAACTTAAGCGCGGGCGAAAAGCTCTTCACCAATATCGACGACCGCATCGTCACCATGGAGCAGGGCGCCGTGGCGATCGCCGGACAGTCCGGCGCCATCGTCATGGCGATCCGCCAGGCGCTGGAGGATCGCGGCGTCGGCGTCGGCTACATGGTGACGACCGGCAACGAGACCGGACTCGAGACGCCGGACCTGATGCGCTATTTCGCCGAGGATCCGAGCATCAAGGTGATCGTGGTTTATCTCGAAGGCGTGCGCAACACCAAGGCATTCCGTGACGCCTGCAAGGCCGCGCGTGCCGCGAGCAAGCCCGTGATCGCGCTCAAGCTCGGCTCATCCGAGGGCGGCCGCGCCGCGGCGATGGCGCATACCGGCGCGCTCGCCGGCTCGATCGAGACGTTCGACGCCATCGCGACCCGCGAGGGCGTGATCCGCGTGCGCGGGCTCGACGAGCTGATCGAGACCACCGAATGCTTCGTCCACGCCGCGGTGCCGAAAGGCGACAAGCTCGCCGCGGTCACGCTGTCCGGCGGCAAGCGCGGCATGCTGATCGACGCGTTCTACGCCGAGGGCTTGAACTTCGCGCCGCTCAGCCCGCATGTCAGCTCGGAGCTGGCGAAAATGCTCGGGCCCGGATCGATCGTCGGCAATCCGCTCGACGCCGGCTTTGCCGCGGTGGTCGATCCCTCCGTCTACATGAAGTCGATCAAGCTGATGATCGACGACCCCGATATCGACATCGTCATCGTCGATGCCGAGCTGCCGAAGGCGCCGCACGAGCTGCGCGAGCGTAACCTGCGCATCGTCGACGAGATGGCGAGCCGGGCCTCAAAGCCCGTGATCTACATCAGCGCGATGTCGATCGGCTTTACGGATTTCACCAAGGGCTTGCGCAAATCGCTGCCGCATCTGGCGGTGATGCAGGGCATGGACCGCGCGGTCACCGCGATCAAGTCCCTGCTCGACTATGCGAAATTGCGCAAGGAGGTGCCGGACATCGCCTCGGGCTCGAAGCCCGCCGCGCGCGCCGTGCTGGAGAAGACGCTGAAATCCGCGACCGGTGCCGCGCTCGACGAGGTGGCCTCGAAGACGCTTTTGAAGGCCTACGGCATCCCGGTCTCGAAGGAAGCGATCGCACAGACGGCCGCGCAGGCCGCTGAGATCGCCAGGCAGATCGGCTTTCCGGTGGTGGCAAAGGTCGTCAGCGCCGAGATCCTGCACAAGTCCGACATTGGCGGCGTGGTGTTGAACCTCAACAGCGCGGCCGAGGTGAAGAAGGCGTTCGCCGACATCACCGCGCGGGTGAAGAAGCTGAAGGGCAAGCCGAGGCTCGACGGCATCCTGATCGCGCAGCAGGTCAAGGCCGACCTCGAACTCGTGGTCGGCGCCTCGCTCGATGCCGAGATGGGTCCGGTCGTGCTGTTCGGCACCGGCGGCATCGACATCGAGCTGATGAAGGACGTGGCGCTTGCCGGCGCGCCGCTGGACGAGGCCGAGGCGCGGCTTTTGATCGGCCGCACCAAGGCCGGCGTCAAGATAGCCGGCTATCGCGGCAAGCCGGCGTTGCATGAGGCCTCCGCCGTGAAGGCGCTGGTCGGCCTGTCCAACCTGATCGCGGATGCCGGCGACCGGATCGCGTCGATCGACGTCAATCCGTTCCTGATCAACACCAGGACAGGCGTCGCCGTCGATGCTCTCATCGTGCTGAACAACGCCGCGGCGAAACACGCCGCCGGGCATTGAGTCCGTAGGGCGGATTAGCGCCAGCGTAATCCGCCAATTTGCACGGCGCATGCGGCAAGCAATGGCGGGTTACGCGGAGCCTGTCATCGGGCCGCGCATGGCGCGGAGGTGGCTAACCCGCCCTACTTAACATGACGGCCTCCTTCCAACTTCCCCGCTTTGGCCGTAGACTCAGCCTTATGGCACGCGCGAGCGATCTGGTGATCGGAACGGCGACGCTGGCGGTGATCGCCGTGGCGTTCGGCGGCCTGCTCGGCGTGCAGAAATGGCGCAGCATCCAGAGCCGCAGCCAGCTGCGCGTCGTCTTCGAAGGCGGTTCGGCCAGTGGCCTGCGCCGCGGCGGACCGGTCAATTTCGACGGCGTGCCGGCGGGCCAGATCCTGTCGATCAAGCTCGACAATCCCCGCAAGGTCGTGGCGCTCGTGATGCTCGACAACGCCGCGCCGATCCGCAAGGACACCGTGGCCGGCATCGAGTTCCAGGGGCTCACCGGCGTCGCCGCGGTCTCGCTGATCGGTGGCGCGCCCTCCGCCCCGCCGGTGCCGCTGGATGTGGACGGCATTCCGGTGCTGACCGCCGATCTGAGCGATGCCGAATCCATCGTCGACACCCTGCACAATGTCGACCGCACGATCGTCAGCAACGCACCCGCGATTCGGGACGGCCTGCGCACGTTCGAAAACTACACCGCCGACCTCAGGAGCAAGGGCGCCGAGATCGATACCGTCATGGCCAAGGTCGACACCGCCTTCGCTGGCTTCGACAAGGCGGTCACGAAGATCGAAGGCGTGGTGCCCGGCTTCGTCAACGGCAAGGCCGACGAGCTGTTCGCGAAGGTGCAGGGACTGCGCGAGCTCGCCGACACCATGAAGAAGAAATCGGCGAGCTTCCTCGAGGACGGCCGCAAGACCCTGCTCGACATCAGCGAGGCCGCCAACAAGATGAGCGGAACTCCCGTAGCTCCGCGCCCGCCGCGCAAGCCAACGCAGAAGAAGCAGTAAAGCCTACCACGCGTAGCGCACGAGGCCCTTGCCGGCGTAGGAACGGGTGACGTTCGAGAACTCGCCTTCGAAGGTCAGTGCGGCGGACCAGCCGTTCATCCAGTTCATTTGCACCGACGCCGTGGTCAGCGCGGAATCGCGCGCCTGTGCGGCGCCGTTCACGACGAACGCCGAGCCCGGCAACGTCTGGAAGACCGCACCGACGCTGCGGTCCGGATTGAAATCATGCGCCCAGGCGGCGCGGCCGCGCAGGGTCATCAGGCCTCCGGCCGCGGCGAAAGACCTGTCGGCGCGAAAGCCGAGCTCGGTGCGGGTGCTGGTCACGTCCTTGGCGGCATAATTGAGCGCGAAGGTGTTGTTGCCGACGACGGCGAACTCCGAATAGCTCGGCAGGCTGAACATGGTGGCCTGGAGCGCGGCATAGGGCGTGAGGCCGATCCACGGCGTCGCGTGACGATAACCGCCCTCGATCCGGCCTGAGACCGCGTTGGCGTTGAACTGCGCGCGCAACTGGTCGACGCCGGCAGCAGTGACGATGCGATTTGTCGTGACGTCCTGCCAGCCATAGGCGAGCGCAGCGGTGATATAGGCCGGCCCCGCCGTGTGACGCACGAAGGCGCCGGCCTGGAACAGGTCGGAGCGGCCCCAGCCGAGCCCGTTGACGTTGAATCCGGTGCCGCCGCCGGCCAACGCAAAGCCTGCGATCGTCGACGGCGAGAAGCGGTAGTCGAGGCCGACCGCCGTACCGTAGACGTTGCTGCTGGTGGTGTTGGAGCCAAGGCCAGCATTGCCGTCGGTGGTCTGCGAGCCACCGTAGCCGGCCGCCCACACGTCCCAGCGCTGCTCGAAACTCGCGGGCGGCGCCTTGCGGGAGATCGAGGCGAAGGCGTCGCGCGTGGTCCTGTCACGCGCGCTCTTGCCAGCCGCAGCATAGGCGCTCGCGTCGTCCACATACGGCGTCGCGCCGGGTGCACCGCTGCGCCCCGAGCCGAACACGTCGGTCAGCAGATTGATGAACATGTTCATCGCCTCGAACGTCGTCTGCTGAGAACCCGTCGCCGATTCGCCGGAAGCCTGCGTCAGACCGACCGGCGAGAGATTGGCGAGCGCCACGGGAAGGCTACCGGTGCTGTTGAAATAATTCGTCAGCACGTTGGCGACGTTCTGCTGGTTGATGTTGAGACCGCCGCTATAGCCCAGCGCGAGGTCGAGGTAGACGTTGTGGAGATCGTAGCTGAGCGTCGCGTGCAGGTTCGACGACAGACCCGCAACGACCGGATTGAACGCATCGGGAAGCGTGCCTGCGTTCAGGATCGTGTAGTGCTTTGCAATCGAGCCGGTCGGAACGACCACAACCGTGGCAGCACCGAGCGTCGCCGTTCCGGTCACGACCGCAAGGCCGCTGCTGGCGCCCGAGACTTGCACCATGTAGCTCGACGCCGTCGTGAACGTGAGGTCGCCCGCGACATTCAGCGTCCCGGTCGGATTGCCCGGCGCCAGCGTGCCGCCGTTGACGGAGACGTTGCCGACCGTGCCGACACCGCCGAACGTACCGCCCGCGGCAACGGTCACATTGCCGTTGATGGTGCCGGCGAGCAGGAGCGTGCCGCCGAGCACGTTCCAGTCCTGATTTCCGGTGCCCGTCACCGTCCAGATCGAGCTGCCGACCTTGTTGAAGGTCGTGAACCCGTCATATTGGAGCAAGGGACCGATCAGGCTGAGATCGAATGTGTCCTTGCCCGTACCGCCGAGCTGGAATGTATCGGTGCCTGCACCAAGCACGAGGCCGTTGATGATGCTGCCGGGCCCGAGCGTCAGCGTGTTCGGGCCGCAGTTGCAGAACTCGATCGCGGCGAGGCCGGTCGCGGCGTTGATGGTTCCCGAGTTGAACACGCTGCCGCCGCCATCCACGCTGATGCCGACACCGTTGGCCCCGACGGTGATGGTGCCGGTATTGACGACCTGATTGGTGGTCGAGGACGTGAACACGGAGATACCGATGCCTGAGGCGCCGACGGAGATCGTGCCGCCGTTGGTGATGACGTTGTCGTCGCCGAACACCGCAATGCCCGAGGTGAAATCGCCAGCCGTGATCCGGCCGTTGTTGGTGATCGTGGAGGACGAGCCGGAAAAACCAATGCCGAAACTTCCCCCCAGACCGACGTCGATCGTTCCGTTCTGGGTGATGACGGCCCGATCACCTTGCACTGAAATGCCCGCCGCCCCGCTGTCGCCGACCGTGATCGAACCGCCATTGGTCACCCTGGCGTCGTCGCCCGTGACGGCAATGCCGACGCCGACGTCGGTTGCCTTGATGTCGCCGAAATTGTTCGCGGTTTGAAAGGCACCTTGCATGAAGATGCCGGCGGCATTCTGCCCGACCGAGATCCTGCCGGTGGCCGTGTTGGTGACCGTGTTGTTGTCACTGATCGCGATAATGCCGCCGGAGAAGCCCGTGGAATCGCCAACCGTGATCGCGCCTGCATTGGTCACGGTCGCGCCGCCGAACGACGCGTAGATTCCGATCGCATCATCGAGGCCGGTGATCGTGCCCGTCACGGCATTGGTGATCGTGTTGTTCTGGACCGCGAAGATGCCCGCGCCCTGCGCGCCGACCGACAGCGCACCGCTGTTGGTGACGGTGTTGTTATCGCCGACCCGGATCGCGGCGCCGCCGTCCCCGGCGGTGATCGTCCCGGCATTGGCGATGATGTTGTGATCGAGCCCGAAGATGCCGAAGCCATTGCCGAGCACCGTGATGGTGCCGTTGTTGGTCACGGTATTCGAGTTGCCGACGCCGATGCCGATCAGGCCCGAGGCTGCCGACAGCGTTCCGTTGTTGGTGACGGTGCTGGAATCGTTGACGCCGATCGAGACCGTGCCGTTGTCGTTCACGGTCGCGCCCGACAGCACGTTGACGGTGAGGCTGTCGACGCCGGCGCCGGCCTGGAATCCGTTGGCATCGTCGCTACAGGTGACGGTCTGGCCGCTCGCGGCAGGATCGGGGACGCACTGCGCGCTGGCCGATGTCGTCGCAAGGCCAAGGCCGAACACAATCGTCAGGATTGCCGACGCGCCGACGGACGGCACGGCGCCGCCCCGGCGCAGGCGACCCTGCCGCCTCCATAGCCCCTCGCCCCTCACGTCACACGATCCCCATTCCCGCAGTCCGCCGGGAACTTAGGCCATGAGGATGCCCCGTAAAACTACGCTCCGCCGGAATGTGTCTCTTTGGCGCACAACCAAAGCAGAATCCCGCGGCCATGTTGCAACCGGGCCACGGTTTCCAAGTGCAAAACTCCCATTTTGCGCATGATGCGGCTCACGCCTCAGTAATTGGTGGCGGCCGCCTCGTTCGGGATACCGTCGATCGGGCACTCGTCAGTCCCCGGGGTCGAGCGGGTCATCGCCTCGACCATGTCCCGCGTGCCTTCGGGATCGGCGATCCAGTTCTTGTAGAAATCATACGGGCAAGCCGCGACGCCGCGCGGGCTTTCGCCGGAATTGATCATGCCGGTATAGCCGCGGTGGACCAGCTTGTAGAGGTGGTTCTGCGACTGACCGTTGCGGCGCGCATCGCGGATCAGATGTTTCGAGAGCTGCGCGTACTGGATGCCGTAGTCCTCCTCGCCGCACTCACCGAGGGTGCGGCCGTCGAAGCCGATGATCGCGGAGTGGCCGAAATAGGAATAGACCCCGTCAAAGCCGGCGGCGTTGGCGACCGCGACATAGACATTGTTGGCCCAGGCCATGGCCTTGGAGATCAGGATCTGCTGTTCCTTGGCCGGATACATGTAGCCCTGGCAACGCACGATCAGCTCGGCGCCCTTCATGGCGCAGTCGCGCCAGATCTCCGGAAAATTGCCATCGTCGCAGATGATCAGGCTGACCTTCATCCCCTTCGGGCCGTCGGAGACGTAGGTGCAGTTGCCGGGATACCAGCCCTCGATCGGCACCCATGGCATGATCTTGCGGTACTTCTGCACGATCTCACCCTTGTCGTTCATCAGGATCAGGGTGTTGTAGGGCGCCTTGTGCGGATGCTCCTCGTGGCGCTCGCCGGTCAGCGAGAACACGCCCCACACTTTCGCCTTGCGGCAGGCCTCGGCGAAGATCGCGGTCTCTTCACCGGGCACGGCGGATGCGGTCTCGTACATCTCCTTGGAGTCGTACATGATCCCTTGCGTGGAATATTCCGGGAAGATCACGAGGTCCATGCCGGGCAGACCGGCCTTCATGCCCACCAGCATATCGGCGATCTTGCGGGCGTTGTCGAGCACCTCGGCCTTGGTGTGCAGTCGGGGCATCTTGTAGTTCACCACTGCAACGCCGACGGTGTCGTTGCTGCTGGAAATATCGCCGTGAAGCATGTCGAGCGCTCCTGTATTTTATTCGCTTGATGTTGGCGCGTGGCGTTAATGGCTGATCATCCAGGGCCGCGCGGTCGGGAAACCCTTGGCGCCGCTTTTGGTCTTGGTCATCAGCCGCGCGGGCTTCTTCCTGTCCGACGAGTTTTTGTCCTTGACGGTCTTGCCCGACGAGCAGCAGCCGCAGCCGGGGCCGTGCGAGGCCTTGTATTGCGCGAGCGTCTGCGGCGCGTGCGAGCTGCGTTCGTTGACGGCGTGCGCCTTGCGCGTCTCCGACGGCATGCAGAAGAAGTTCGGCGCGGTCAGGATCACCCGCGGCGCCATCGTCTCGCAGTGCGGACAGCTTTGCGGATCGTCGCATTCCGCCATCGGGCGCAGATCCTTGAACGGTCCGCAATCGTCACAGAGATATTCATAGACCGGCATCGCATTATCCCTACGCTGTTGCCTGTTTCGAGAGATCCCGCGGCGGATGCGGGGCGGCAGTGAGACGCCGTCCCGCACCCCGTCGCGCAGGGATTACTTGTCCGGCGAGATCGGCATCTGGATATCGCCGGTGATGTGCTTGATCGGACCTGCCGCCGACGGCATCACGTCGAAGTCGAAGATCTCCGTCGGCAGCCACAGCGTGGCGCAGGCGTTGGGCACGTCGACCACGCCGGAGATGTGGCCCTGGCACGGCGCGGTGCCGAGGATCGAATAGGCCTGGGCGCCGGAGTAGCCGAACTTCTTCAGATACTCGATCGCGTTCAGGCAGGCCTGGCGATAGGCGATGTGGACGTCGAGATAATGCTGCTTGCCGGCTTCGTCGACCGAGATGCCTTCGAAGATCAGGTAGTCCTTGTAGTTCGGCGTGATCGGCGACGGCTTGAAGATCGGGTTCTTGATGCCGTACTTCGCCATGCCGTCCTTGATCACCTCGACCTTCAGATGCAGCCAGCCGGCCATCTCGATGGCGCCGCAGAAGGTGATCTCACCATCGCCCTGGCTGAAGTGCAGATCGCCCATCGAGAGACCGGCGCCGGGGACATAGACCGGGAAGTAGATCTTCGAGCCGCGCGACAGGTCCTTGATGTCGCAATTGCCGCCGTGCTCGCGCGGCGGAACCGTACGCGCGCCTTCGGCGCCGATCTTGGCCTTGACGTCGCCCTTGGCGCGGCCGCCATGCGCGGTCGGCGCGAATGGCGGGTTGGCAAGGCCGGGCACGCGGGTCGGATTGGTCGAGATCAGCTCGGCCTCGCGCTTGTTCCACATGTCCAGCATCTTCGGATCGGGCAGACAGCCGATCAGGCCGGGATGAATGAGGCCCGCGAAGTTGACGCCGGGGACGTGGCGCGACGAGGTATAGAGGCCCTTGATGTCCCAGATCGATTTCTGCGCCAGCGGGAAGTGGTCGGTCAGGAAGCCGCCGCCGTTCTGCTTGGAGAAGAAGCCGTTGAAGCCCCACAGGCTCTCCTTCATCGGGCCGACGTCGAGCAGGTCGACCACCAGGAGATCGCCGGGCTCGGCGCCCTTGACGCCGATCGGGCCAGACAGGAAGTGCACGATCGACAAATCGATGTCGCGCACGTCATCGGCGGAATCGTTGTTCTTGATGAAGCCGCCGGTCCAGTCATAGGTCTCGATGATGAAGTCGTCGCCGGGATTGACCCAGGCCACGATCGGGATGTCGGGGTGCCAGCGGTTGTGCACCATGTCATTTTCGTAAGCCGACTTGGTGAGATCGACCTTGATCAGTGTCTCTGGCATCGAGATGCTCCCCTTTTACACGGTTGGTTAGACGGACAGATATTTCGAGACCTGCGCGGCATCGACGCTGTCGCGCGGATCGTCGCGGACGATCTCGCCGTTCTCGATCACCAGCACGCGGTCGGCGATATCGAGCGCGAAGCTCAGGACCTGCTCGGACACGACGATCGACAGGCCTTTCTCGTCGCGGATGCGCTTCAGGGTGCGCGCCATGTCCTTGATGATCGAGGGCTGGATACCCTCGGTCGGCTCGTCCAGCAGCAGCACCTTCGGCTTGGTCGCGAGCGCACGCGCGATCGCGAGCTGCTGCTGCTGGCCGCCGGACAGATTGCCGCCGCGGCGGCCCTTCATCTCCAGCAGCACCGGGAACAATTCGTAGATGTCGGCAGGCACCTCGGTCCCGCCGGAAACGACGAGGCCGGTCTCTATGTTCTCTTTCACCGTCATGGTCGAGAAGATCATGCGCCCCTGCGGCACATAGGCGAGGCCCTTGGCCACTCGCTCGTAGCTCGGCAGATTGCCGAGCTCGGCACCGTCCATGCTGACCGAGCCGCTCTTGGCGGGCAGGATGCCCATCAGCGACTTCATCAGCGTGGTCTTGCCCATGCCGTTGCGGCCCATGATCGCGACGATCTCGTTGCCCGCGACCTTGACGTTGAGCCCGTGCAGCACCTCGCTCTGGCCGTAGGCGACGTGAAGATCGGAAATTGCCAGCATCACACGCTCCTTAATGGCCGAGATACACTTCGATGACCTTGGGGTCGTTCTTCACCTTCTCCATGGTCCCTTCCGAGAGGATCTGGCCCTGGTGGAGCACGGTGACCTTGTGGGCGATGTCCTCGACGAACTTCATGTCGTGCTCGATCACCAGCACCGAACGGTTCTTGATGATGCGGTTGAGCAGCTCGGCGGTCTTGGCGCGCTCGGACACGCTCATGCCGGCGACGGGCTCATCCAGCATCAAGAGGTCCGGGTCCTGGATCAGCAGCATGCCGATCTCGAGCCATTGCTTCTGGCCGTGGCTGAGCAGATCGGCGTTCACGTTCAGCCGGTCCTTCAGGAAGATCATCTCGGCGACTTCGTGCACCCGGTCGCGCACGGCGGCGTCGCGGGTGAAGGTCAGCGCACCGAACACCGAGCGGCCGCGCGGATAGGAGATCTCCAGATTCTCGAACACCGTGAGATCGTCGTAGATCGACGGGTTCTGGAATTTGCGGCCGACACCGGTCTTGACGATCTCGTTTTCCCTCATCCGCGTCAGCTCCTTGCCGCGGAACTGGATCGAGCCGGACGTTGCTTTGGTCTTGCCGCAGATCAGGTCGAGCACGGTGGTCTTGCCGGCGCCGTTCGGACCGATGATGACGCGGATCTCGTTCTCGTCGACATAGAAGGAGAGATCGTTGACCGCCTTGAAGCCGTCGAACGACACCGTCAGCGCCTCGACCGCGAGCAGGAATTCCTTGGGCTGATGACCGACGAGCATGATCTATCTCCTCACTGCCAGCGTGGCATCGGCATCGGGGTGACCTAAGAGCATGATGATCTCCTCACTCCGCCGGGGCGCCGTCGGCGACCGAGCTGTCGGTCCAGCCGGCCGGTTTCGGCTTGCGTGACGCGATCAGGCGATCGATGCGCGGCTGCACATAGTCGCCCCAGATCCCGGCAAGACCGTTCGGGAAGGCCAGGACCACGGCGATGAACAATCCGCCGAGGCCGAACAGCCACAATTCGGGAAAGGTTTCCGACAGGCTGGTCTTGGCGAAATTGACCAGCAGCGTGCCGTAGATCGCGCCCAGGATCGACAACCGGCCGCCGACCGCGGTGTAGATCACCATTTCAATCGACGGCACGATGCCGACGAAGGACGGTGACATGAAGCCGACATTGAGCGCGAACATGGCGCCGCCGATCGCGGCGAACACGGCCGCGATGCAGAAGGCGAAGATCTTGAAATTCGCGACGCTGTAGCCGGAGAAGCGGACCCGGTCCTCCTTCTCGCGCATCGCGACCAGGATGCGCCCGAGCTTGGAGTGCCGGACGAACTGCGCGATCATGATGCAGGCGAACAGCAGACCAACCTCGAAGAAGTACAGCACGATCTTGGCGTGATCGGGCCGGATGTCCCACCCCTTCAGCGTCCGCAGATCGGTCATGCCGTTGATGCCACCGGTGTAACCCTGCTGTCCGACGATCAGGATGGTGAGGATGGCCGCGACCGCCTGGGTGATGATGGCGAAGTAGGTGCCGCCGACGCGGCGCTTGAACATTGCCGTGCCGATAATCCAGGCGAAGATGCCGGGCACCAGGATGATGGCGGCGATCGTGAAGGTGAGGCTGTTGAAGGGCTTCCAGAACAACGGCAGCGAGGTGATCTGATTCCAGTCCATGAAATCGGGAATGCCGGGGGTCGACTGGATCTTGGTGTTCTCCACGCTCGACGCCTCGAGCTTGAGGAACATCGCCATGCAGTAGCCGCCGAGCCCGAAGAACACGCCCTGGCCGAGACTGAGAATGCCGCCATAGCCCCAGCAGATCACCAGCCCCAGCGCGACGAAGGCATAGGTCAGGTATTTCGCGACCAGATTGAGCCTGAAGACATCGAGCGTGAGCGGAAGGATCACCACCAGGAAGACTGCGAGCAACAGAATTCCGATGAGCTCCGATCGATTGAAGAACCGATTGTCGGTCATTGCATCAGCCTTCCGTTTCTCACTTGCGGACCTTGAGGGCGAACAGCCCCTGCGGCCGCAGCATCAGGATTCCGACAACGGCGAGCAGCGTCAGCACCTTGGCCATCGAGCCCGACATGAAGAACTCGAGGGTGGATTGGGTCTGCGAGATCGAGAAGGCCGAGGCGATGGTGCCGAGCAGGCTCGCCGCGCCGCCGAACACGACCACCAGGAACGTGTCGACGATGTAGAGCTGTCCGGACGTGGGCCCGGTCGAGCCGATCATGGTGAAGGCGCTGCCGGCGATTCCCGCGATGCCGCAGCCGAGGCCGTAAGTATAGCGATCGACTTTTTCGGTGTTGATGCCGACGGCGCCGGCCATGATGCGGTTCTGCACCACCGCGCGCACCTGGCGGCCCCAGCGCGATTTGTACATCACATAGGCAACGGAGATGGTGATCAGCACGGTGAGGCACATCACGAAGACGCCGTTGATCGGCACTTCGATGCTGTCGGTGACGTGCAGCGACCCGAGCATCCACTGCGGCAGCTCGACGCCGACCTCGCGCGCGCCGAACACGGAACGATAGGCCTGCTGCAGCATCAGGCTCAGGCCCCAGGTGGCAAGCAGCGTGTCGAGCGGGCGCTTGTAGAGATGCCGTATCAGCACCCATTCCACCAGCATGCCCAGCGCGCCGGATGCAACAAAGGCCAGGATCATGGCGAGGAAGAAGTAACCGCTGAACAGGCTCGGCAAATAGGATTGGAAGACATTCGAGGTCATCCAGGTGACGTAGGCCCCGAGGATCATGAACTCGCCATGGGCCATGTTGATGACGCCCATCTGGCCGAAGATGATGGCAAGGCCGAGCGCCATCAGCACGTAGACCGAGAACAGGATCAGTCCTGCAAAACCCTGCATGACGAAGATGGAGCCAAGATCACCAAGCGAGTAGTCGCCGAACATCGATGTCCTCCGTCGGGGAAAGGGTCCCGCGTCGCGAGCAGGKTCGCGACGCGGGGGTCTTGGGCGCGGACTTGCGATCCACGCCAGGGAGCTGCTTGATCTTGAGAGAAAGCGCGACGAATGCCGCGGCTTACTGGTAGCGCTTCTTACTGGTAGCCCTTGGGGAACGGATCCGGCTCGACGAGATCGGCGGTCTCGTAGATCAGCTCGAACTGGCCATCGAGCTTGGCGCGCCCCACCCGGGTCTTCGACCAGAGGTGATGATTTTCGTGGATGCGCACATAGCCTTCCGGAGCGCCCTTGAACTCGACGCCCGGCGAAGCCGCCGCGATCTTGTCGACGTCGAAGGAGCCCGCCTTCTCCACCGTCAATTTCCACAGCCACGGGCCGAGATAGGCAGCCTGGGTGACGTCTCCGATCACGGTCTTCTCGCCCCACAGCTTCTTGAAGGCCGGGACGAAGGTCTTGTTGTTGGGRTTGTCSAGCGACTGGAAGTACTTCATGCAGGCATAGGCGCCCGCGATGTTCTCGCC